>NZ_JBJJLO010000065.1:0-36286 GCF_046230915.1 Pseudomonas sp. KCJK8993 | reverse complement strand
GGCGAACGCAGCAGTCTTCACGCAGCTTGCACGGGATTCGCTCATTGGGTGAGGAAGTTCAGGCGAAAGATGCCGATGAAGTTGGGGTTGGCGGGGTCGGGTATCCATCGGGTGTCCTTCCATGTCATCAGTTGCTGCACGCTGGCCGAGCGCATGCCGTTATCGGTGGGGGTGGTGGTGCCGGTGTGATAGGCGATGTTGCGGCCCATCCAGATCATCAAGTGCTGGTCGTCGCCCTGGTCGAAGAACAACAGGTCGCCGGGGCGCGCCTGGCCCAGGTCGCGGCTCACCAGATGGCTGTTGAACTGGATCAGCTTGATCGCATTGACGTAGGGGCCGACCTTGCCGCCGCCCTGCTGCCATTGCTGGGCCAGGGCGCGCTGGCCTTCGCTCAGCTGCAACTCCGGGGGCAGGTAGCGATTGGACAAACCATTGGCCCGCAGCCATTTGCTGTCGTGGTTCTTGAGCGCTTCGTTGGCGGCGAAACGCACCAGCCCCGCGCAGTCCTGCTGATACCAGCGCGGGCTCGGGCCCTGGCTGAGCTGCTCCTGGGCGATGCGCACGAACCAGGCGCGAAACACCTGGGACTGCTGCACATCCAGCGGTGCGACCGTGGTCGCGCCCACTGCGCTGCTGAGCAACAGGGCCAGCAGGCCAAGGCCGCTCAAGCCGTGGCGCAAGGCTCTCACAGCGCTTGCCATTGCAGCGGCAGCCATTGCCAATGGCCATTGGGCTCGCTGCCCTCGGGCAGGGTCAGGGCGTACTGGCCATAACCACCCAGGGTACGCAGCTTGGGCACCAGGTAGGTCTGGGCGGCATTGTTGAACACCGGCTCCATGTCCTGGGGCAGGCTGTCGAAGGTTTCCTGCTGGATCAACTGCGCCAGGGACTGCGGTCCCAGGTAGATCGGCATCATGGCGTTCTTCGGCGCCACGTCGGCCAGGGGCGGGAAGCGCTTGTCCAGGGTGTCCAGGGCCTTGGTCACCAGCTTGTCATCCAGGGAGAACACCAGGGTCGAGCCATGGCGGGCCAGGCTGACTTGCATGAAGGCGCGGCCAGTGATGGCTTGCGGGTCCTTGGCCTGCTTGGCCGGGTACGGGCCGAAGTTCGAGCTGACCTGGCGCTGCCACTGGTGCACGTTGCCGTCCTGCTGCTCGACCACCGGGAAGATCCGCTGCGCCACCTTGCTCTCGCGCGAGCCCACCATGGAGCCGAACAACTTGCCCAGGTCGGCGTCGAGCTTGGCGTTGTCCTTGTCCTTGAGGCTGGCCACCAGCAAAGGCGTGTACAGCCGCGAGTCGGCGTACCAGCACAGTCCGGCGCTGCCGGACAGGTGTTCGGTCAGGGCCTGGGCCACCGACTCCTCGGCGCCGAGCTTGACCAGCAACGGCTTCTGCTGCTGCGCCGCCAGGGGCAGCGCCACGCAGGCGCTGGCGCCCATGGGCATGGCCTGCCAGATCGGCTTGAAGTCGAAGTCCGGCTGGTCCTCTTGTTCTTCCATGGCCAGGTAGCTGTGCCAACCCTTGTCGTCCATGTCGAAGCGCAGGCCGGCGAAGTTGGGGATGAAGCGCTGGTAACCCATGGCCAGGACGCTGGAGTTGACCGCCAGGCGCTGCTGCACTTCGGGTTTGCGCGCCTCCAGGCCAAAAGCCTCGGGAAACAGCTTGTCGCCGTTGAGCAGCGCTTCCAGGGCCTTGGTGGAGACTGCGCCGTGCACGTCGCTGACGCCAGAGGCCAGGTCATACAGCTGGGTCGGATTGGACAGCACCACCAGTTTGTCGCCGTGGGAGGCGAAGGCCAGGGACTTGTTGGCGTTGAAATTCAGCTGGTACAGGGTCACCGCATCGCCGCCGACCTTGAGCTCGGCCAGCTTGCTCAACTGGCTGTCATCCAGGGCAGCCTTGGCCAGGGGCTCGAGCAGCTTGGCCAGGCCGCCACGGTCCATCACCAGCAGGAAGTCCTTGAGCCGGCCATCGACGCCGCGCCACAGGGCAATGTCCGCCGGCTGGTCGAGCAGTTGCTCGATCAGGTTGTCCTGCAGCTTCAGGTCATGCTCGTAGATGATCCGCCGCAGGCTGCCGATCAGACCCAGGCGGTCGGCATGGGCCTGGTAATAGAAGACGAAGTCCTCGGTCAGGGTTTCACGCAGGAACGGCACCGCCAGCAGATCCTTGGGCAACTGCGCCAGGGAATGGGTCTCCAGCAGGCCATCGGGGCGGCTCAGGCCCAGCTTGTCGCCGGGCAGCTCGACCACCGAGGTCTTGGGCTTGCAGCCCACGCCAGTGGCGACGGCCGCCGCCAGGCACAGGCCCATGACCAGGGCCGGCCAGCGCCGCTGGCTGCCGGGTTGTTCGCTACCGGGGACGCCGGCCGCCGGGGATGCTGTGTTTTCGCTCATGATTCACAAAGCCCAATTCATCCGTGGTGCGGGATGTTCAATAGTTGAAAGACTTGACCAGCAACAGGTCGCCGATGGCCCGCATGGGCACGATGAAGGTCTCGCGTTTCTCATCGACGGTGTTTTCGTTAAGGATCAGGTTGATCTGCGAGGTGATCACTTCGTTCTGGTTGCTGCCTTCGTCGAAGTTGTAGCCACCGCTGCCGAAGTTGCCCCAGTAGTTGACGTAGATCAGGTAGGTACCGCGCAGTGGCGCGGTCATGGTGAACATTTCCGGCCCCGGGCCGTCGACCCCGTCCGGGTCCAGGCCGCCGCCATTGGTCAGGCCCGGATGGCCGAAGAAAGCATGCTGGCCATCGGGCGTGATGATGTGCATGTCGAGCTCGGCCTTGGGGTCGTCCCAGCCGAGCACCACGCGGATACGTGGCGGGGTCTTGTTGGGGTTGGATTCGTAGAACTGCACGCGCTTGAGCGACTTGCCCTCGGAGCTGCGCACTTCGACGCTGTTGGAGCCGGCACCGAAGGCGTAGGGACGACCGAAGCGCCCCTGTTCGTCGGTGTAGAGATTGAGCGGGTTACCGTTGACCGACAGGCTGTGGGGTTGGCGCAAGTGGCCAATGGCCTTGAGCTGGCCCTCGATCATGGTGCGGTTGCGCTGGATGCCGCGATCGATGGGCGGCGTCGGATAGGCCACGCGGTCCTGTTCGGTGCGGTCGAGCAACCCGGAATAGCGCCATCCGCCCAGGGGCTCCTGCAATTCGGCCGAGGGTTCGGCCCACGCACCAGCGGATACCAGCAGGGTCAACAAGAGGAAGGATAGAGCGCGCACGTATTGCGTCCTGCCATGCATGGGAAAAACCTGGCGCCAGATCCTCGGCGCGGCTACGAAACATTCGGAAGGTCGCCCAACGATGACGGGGCGTTTGAAAGGGCGCAGATTATCGATTTGCCGGTTGTTGCACAATTGGGGAAAAGGGATTTTGCGAGGGAGTCGGCATCGGCCTGGAGGCCGCGTGGCTCATGCCATTACGGTGACATCACCACCCGCAGACCAGGAGCCATTCCGCAGGTCCAGCGCCACTCCCGCTCATTGCTGTCTATGCTGCCGTTGCGCCATCACCCGCAAGTTTCCTTAAGGTTTAACGCAGATGATCCCCGGCGGATTTTGATGGCGCGCGCACTGGCGATCCAGAGCGCCAGCGGGCGCTTCTCATTTGCCCGCAAACCCGCTGTCTGCTAGTGTCGCGCCGGTTTAACGTCACCCGGGATAGCCGCCATGGCCCGCAAAAAAGCTGCCTTAGATTTCGAACAATCCCTCGCCGACCTGCAAACCCTGGTCGAGCGCCTGGAGAACGGCGAGCTGTCGCTGGAAGACTCGTTGACCGCCTTCGAACAAGGCATCGGCCTGACCCGTGATTGCCAGGCGGCCCTGGCCCAGGCCGAACAGAAGGTACAGGTGCTGCTGGAGCGCGATGGCGAGTTGGCGGAACAGCCCTTCGATGCGGAACAGCCAGAATGATCGCCACCTACCAGGCCAGCAGCCAGGCCCGCGTCGACGCGGCACTACAGTCGCTGTTCAACGCCCCTGGCCCCGAACTCGCCCGCCTCTATGAGGCCATGCGCTACAGCGTGATGAATGGCGGCAAGCGCGTCCGCCCATTGCTGGCCTACGCCGCCTGCGAAGCCTTGGGCGGCAAGCCGGAACAGGCCAACGGCGCGGCCTGCGCGGTGGAACTGATCCACGCCTACTCCCTGGTGCACGACGACCTGCCGGCCATGGACGATGACGATCTGCGTCGCGGCCAGCCCACGACCCACAAGGCTTTCGATGAAGCCTGCGCGATCCTCGCCGGTGACGGCCTGCAGAGCCTGGCCTTCAGCGCCCTGCTGGACCCGCGCCTGAGCGATGCCAGCGCCGAGATCCGCCTGCGCATGGTTACCACCCTGGCCCAGGCCGCAGGCCCGGCGGGCATGGTCGGCGGCCAGGCCATCGACCTGGGCTCGGTGGGGCTCAAGCTCGACCAGAAGGCGCTGGAGTACATGCACCGGCACAAGACCGGCGCCCTGATCGAGGCCAGCGTCATCCTCGGCGCCCTGGCCAGCGGCTTCGCCGAGAAGGACGAACTCAAGGCCTTGCAAGCCTACGCCCAGGCCATCGGCCTGGCATTCCAGGTCCAGGACGACATTCTCGATGTCGAAAGCGATACCGCGACCCTGGGCAAGCGCCAGGGCGCCGACATTGCCCGGGACAAGCCGACCTACCCGGCATTGCTGGGCCTGGAAGCCGCCAAGGCCTATGCCCTGGAGCTGCGCGACCAGGCGTTGCACGCGCTGCGGCCGTTTGACGCAGCAGCCGAACCGCTGCGCGAACTGGCCCGGTATATCGTCGCGCGCCGCAACTGACCGACGGGTTTCCAGGACCGCATATCGGCCAAGTTCGGTGCTCTGCGTGGGCAGCTTGCGATGCATAAGGTAAACTGCCGCCTCTTTCTACACCTATAACGATTCGCCTGATGCCCACGACGTTTCATGAGATTCCCCGCAAGCGCCCGAGCACGCCGCTGCTCGACCGAGCCCAGACGCCGGACGGCCTGCGCCGGTTAGGCGAAGCCGAGCTGGAAACCCTGGCCGATGAATTGCGCCTGGAACTGCTCTATTCGGTCGGCCAGACCGGTGGGCATTTCGGTGCCGGCCTCGGCGTCATCGAGCTGACCATCGCCCTGCACTACGTGTTCGATACCCCGGACGACCGGCTGGTATGGGACGTGGGCCACCAGGCTTATCCGCACAAGATCCTCACCGGTCGCCGCGAGCAGATGGGCACCCTGCGCCAGAAAGACGGCCTCGCCGCCTTCCCCCGGCGTTCGGAAAGCGAATACGACACCTTCGGCGTCGGCCACTCCAGCACCTCCATCAGCGCCGCCCTGGGCATGGCCATCGCCGCCCGCCTGCAGAACAGCGAACGCAAGGCCATCGCGGTGATCGGCGACGGCGCCCTGACCGCGGGCATGGCCTTCGAGGCCCTGAACCACGCGCCGGAAGTGGACGCCAACATGCTGGTGATCCTCAACGACAACGACATGTCGATCTCGCGCAATGTCGGCGGCCTGTCCAACTACCTGGCCAAGATCCTCTCCAGCCGCACCTACGCGAGCATGCGCGAAGGCAGCAAGAAAGTGCTGTCGCGCCTGCCCGGCGCCTGGGAAATCGCCCGCCGCACCGAAGAGTACGCCAAGGGCATGCTGGTCCCCGGCACCCTGTTCGAAGAACTGGGCTGGAACTACATCGGCCCGATCGACGGCCATGACCTGCCGACCCTGATCGCCACCCTGCGCAACATGCGCGACCTCAAGGGCCCGCAGTTCCTGCACGTGGTGACCAAGAAGGGCAAGGGCTTCGCCCCGGCGGAAGTCGACCCCATCGGCTACCACGCCATCACCAAGCTCGAACCCCTGGACGCTCCGGCCAGCGCGCCGAAGAAAGCCGGCGGGCCGAAGTATTCCGGCGTGTTCGGTGAGTGGCTGTGCGACATGGCCGCCGCCGATTCGCGCCTGGTGGGCATCACCCCGGCGATGAAGGAAGGCTCGGACCTGGTGGCCTTCAGCGAACGCTTCCCGCTGCGCTACTTCGACGTAGCGATTGCCGAGCAGCACGCGGTGACCCTGGCAGCCGGCATGGCCTGCGAAGGCGCCAAGCCGGTGGTGGCGATCTACTCGACCTTCCTGCAGCGCGGCTACGACCAGCTGGTGCATGATGTGGCGGTGCAGAACCTCGACGTCCTGTTCGCCATCGATCGCGCCGGCCTGGTGGGCGAAGACGGCCCGACCCACGCCGGCAGCTTCGACTTGTCCTACCTGCGCTGCATTCCTGGCATGGTGGTGATGACCCCGAGCGACGAGAACGAACTGCGCAAGATGCTCAGCACCGGCCACCTGTACAACGGTCCGGCGGCGGTGCGCTATCCACGCGGCACCGGCCCCAATGCGCCGATCGACAAGGACCTGGAACCGATCGAGATCGGCAAGGGCCTGGTCCGTCGCCAGGGCAAGCAAGTGGCGCTGCTGGTATTCGGCGTGCAAATGGCCGAAGCGTTGAAAGTGGCCGAGAAGCTCGACGCCACGGTGGTCGACATGCGCTTCGTCAAGCCGTTGGACGAAGCCCTGGTGCGCGAGATCGCCGGTAGCCACGAACTGCTGGTGACCATCGAGGAAAACGCCGTCATGGGCGGCGCCGGCAGTGCTGTCAGCGAGTTCCTGGCCCAGGAAGGCTTGCTCAAGCAGGTCCTGCACCTGGGCCTGCCGGACACCTACGTCGAGCATGCCAAGCCGGCGCAGATGCTCGCCGAGTGCGGCCTCGACGAAGCCGGCATCGAAGCCTCGATCCGCCAACGCTTGCAACTGCTGGGCCTGGCGTAAGCTCCAGCGCCCTTTGCTGAGCGCCCGCCACGCGGGCGCCAACTTCTCCCGTTCCACGGCCCATGGCATCCTGCGGCCGAATCAACGCCGTGCGCAAGGAGCAGCCATGAAACTCTCCCGCCTTGCCCTGCCCCTGTTCCTGCTGCCCGGCGGCGAACTGCTGGCCGCTACCAGCGACCGCGACCAGGCCCTGAAGCTGCCGGATACCCTGATCAGCGCCAACCGCCAGGTCGAAGAACGCAACGACAGCAGCAGCGCCAGCACCGTATTCACCCGGGAAGATATCGATCGCCTGCAACCCACCAGCCTGAGCGACCTGCTGCAACGGGTTCCCGGGGTGCAGGTTGCCCAGAGCGGCGGACGCGGCAACCTGCCGAATATTTTCATTCGCGGCACCAACTCGGCCCAAAGCCTGGTGCTGGTGGATGGTCAGCGCATCGGCAGTTCATCCAGCGGCGACAGCAATCTGCAGTTCATCAGCGTCGAACAGATCGAGCGGGTGGAAGTGCTGCGTGGCTCGCGCTCGGCGATCTACGGCAGCGACGCCATTGGCGGGGTGATCCAGATCTTCACCCGGCGCAGCGCCGACTCGGGACTGCATGGGCGCATGCGCGTCGCCGCTGGTAGCAGCCAGACCTGGGAGCACAGCCTGGGACTGTCTGGCGGCGACCAGCGGACCCGCTTCAGCCTCGGCGCCAACCTGGATGAAAGTTCCGGAATCGACTGGACCCACGCCTCCTACCCCAGTGATACGGATCACGATGGCTACCGCAACCAATCCCTCAGTTTCACCCTAAGCCATGCCCTCAGCGACGACCTGGAAGTGGGCTTCCACCTGCTGGATAACCGAGGCCGCAGCCGTTATGACAACCCTTTCGCCGCGGAGCAGGACCCTTACACCGACTTCACCGTCAGCAGCGCCAGCGGCTTTATCGATGCGACGGTCAATGACCGCTGGCAGTCTCGACTGGAACTGGGTCACAGCGAAAACCGCGACCTCAAACGCAATAAGCTCAGCGACGAACGCAGCGTGTTCAACACTTACCGCGACTCACTCGCCTGGCAAAACGATTTGCGCCTGACTGCACAACACAGCCTGATCCTTGGTGCCGACTGGTACGAGGACCGACTCAATACCGGCCCCCTTCTCATCGGCAGCACCCCGCAGTACTTCGCCGAAGACAGCCGCTGGAACCGTGCGACCTTTATCCAGCATCGGTTCCAAGGCGACAGCTTCTCCACCGAACTGGGCCTGCGCCGTGACCAGAACCAGCAATACGGCAGCCAGAACACCTGGAGCGGCACCCTGACCCTGCCGCTGAATCCGGACAACGACCTGCTGCTGTCCTACAGCGAAGGCTTTCGGGCACCGAACTTCAGTGATCTGTACTACCCGGGATACGACAATCCCAACCTCAAGCCAGAACACTCAAAGAGCTACGAACTGCAATGGCGCAGCCAACTAAGCGAAAGCAGTCGCCTGGAGGCCTCGCTTTATCGCACAGACATCAAGGATGCTATTACCCCTGATGCCAGGTACCGCCCGCAGAACATTGGCGCCGCGCGCATCAACGGTTTCGAGGCAAGCCTCAAACAAGAGATATTGGGCTGGCAGAGCAACCTTGGGGTGGCGATCATCGATCCCAGGGATCGTGACACCGGACACACCCTGAACCGACGGGCGCGGCGCACTTTGAGCCTGGATCTGGATCGGCAATTTAACCGATTGGGACTCGGCGCCAGCTGGCAGGCAATTAGCAGTAGTTACAACGACATGGAGAATAGACTCTCGATCCCCGGCTATAGCCTGTTCAGCCTGCGCAGTAGCTGGGCAGTCAACCAGGAGCTCAAGCTGGACCTGAAGCTCGACAATGTCCTCGACAAGTCCTACTACCGTGCGCTCTACAGCTACCAGGGCAGCCACTATGGCTACCGCGAAGAAGGCCGCACCTGGATGCTCAGCGTGACCTGGACCCCTGAGCTGTAAGCTTGCTCAGCGCTCGGGCGCAATCAAGCCGCAGAGCTTGGCCACTGCGCCGACCATCTGCCCGCTGGGCCGCTCCAGGCCCTTGTCCGTCACCAGCAACAAACGCCCCTGCTTGACCGCGGCGATCTGCGGCCAGGCCTTCCAGGCATCCAGCTGGCCCTGGGCCGTGGCGAGGATCGCCTGCGGATTGCGTTGCAGCACCGCCTCGATACTGACCTGGGGCGCCGGCAGCGATTGATCGGCAAAGACATTGCGCGCCCCACAGACCGCCAGGGCGTCGCTGATGATCTGGCCACCACCCACCGTATATAACGGACGATCCCAGACCTGGTAGAACACCGGCAGCGGTGACTCGCGGCGATAGCGCTGGCGCAGTTGTGCAAGTTGCTGGTCCAGCTGGGTCGCCAATGCCCGACCGGCTTGCGAGTGCCCCAGGCGCTGGCCGATCTCGGCGATCTGGGCAGTCAGCTGCGCAAGGTCATGGGGTTCGGCAACCAGGGTGGGAATGCCCAGGCGCGCCAATTGCTCCTTCTGGGCCGGGCCGACACTGCCCGGCCAGAGCAGCAGCAAGTCCGGGCGCAGGCTCAGCAAGCGCTCGATGTCCAACTGGCCGTAGCGCCCCACCGAAGGCAGGTCCTTGAGGGGCGCCGGACGCTCACCGGCATCCAGCACGCCCACCAGCAGGTCGGCGGCGCCCAGTTCGACGACGATTTCCGAGAGCGATGGTGCCAGGCTGACGACCCGCTCCACGGCCAGCGCCTGGCCGCACAGAGCCAACAGCAAGACGGCCAGCCAGCGCGGCATCAACCGAGCTGGCGTGGGATGCGGTAGAGGTAGAACAGCACCGCCGTGGACAGGGCCAGGAGCATCAGCGGCACGGCTTCAAGGCCGACGAATACCGCCAGGGCACCGATCCAGGCCGGCAATGCCGCCACCAGCAGGGCCGTGCGCCGCCGCGCTGCCAGGTCGATCCAGGCCGCCGGTTCTTCCGGGGTATCGAGGGCTTTCTGGGTGGCGATCAAGCCATGCTTGTAGGCGCCGAAAAAGCGCAGGCTGACGAACATCGACGCCACCCCGGCGATGAACAACGGCATCGCCAGCACCGGCAGGATCGGCTCGCCCTGGCCGAATACGGCGTTGAGCACGAACAACGGCAGCAGCGCCAACGCCAGGTATTGCCACCAGCTGACGGCCAGGCGGCGCCTCACTTGGCCCCGGGTCACGCGCGGTCGACCTCGCCCTGGTGCTCGTTGCCCATCATGTGGTCGAGCTTGCTGGCCTTGGTCGCCAGGTACAGCTTGTTGTGCGGGTTGTGGCCGGTGTGCAGCGGCACGCGCTCGGCGACCTGGATGCCCATCTCGGTCAAGGCCTTGACCTTGCGCGGGTTGTTGGTCATCAGGCGCAAGGCCTTGACGCCCAGATGCTCGAGCATCGGCAGGCACATGGCGTAGTCGCGCTGGTCGGCGGCAAAACCCAGGCGCTCGTTGGCTTCCACGGTATCGGCGCCGCCATCCTGCAGCTCATAGGCGCGGATCTTGTTCAGCAGGCCGATGCCGCGACCTTCCTGGCGCAGGTACAGCAGTACCCCGCGACCTTCACGGGCAATCGCTCGCAAGGCGGCTTCGAGCTGCGAGCCACAGTCGCAACGCTGGCTGAACAGGGCATCGCCGGTCAGGCATTCGGAGTGCAGGCGACCGAGCACCGGCGCGCCGTCGGCGATATCGCCCAGGCTGAGCACCACGTGCTCACGACCGGTGGCTTCATCGAGGAAACCGTGCATGGTGAATTGCGCAAAGGGAGTGGGCAGCTTGGAAGCGGCAACAAAAACAACGGGCACTGTTGTGCTCCTGATCTGTATGGGGACTGGAGATTCGCAGAGGCGGCATTGTAACAGCAGCCTCCACTGGGCGCTTAGGCTGAATTATCACGGATAAAGATCGATAAGTTCGATCAACGGACCGCTGGCCGCGCGTTTCCATCAAACGGATAAGGTTGCTTCCAGTGCTGGAAGATGGCCCGCAAGCCACCATTCTTCACCAGTTGCTCCATGCGTTGGTCGTACAGGGCCAGCAGGGCCCGGCCCCGGGGCGTGTCGGCGAACCCCAGGTACAACGGCAGCTCAGCCAGATGCGAACGTCTGAAACGGCTCGGATCCTCGGCCTGCCCGAGCACATACTCGACCTCGGTCTGGCCGTCGATGTAGTAGTCGGCACGTCCGTAAAGCAGCATCGGCAGGATACCGACCCGACGGCGAATCTCGTTGTAGCGACGAACGTTGGGCAGGTAGTCCTCGTACTTGTAGCCACGCACCCAAACCAGCCGATAGTTGCCCAGGCTCGCCAGGGTCAGCTCGGGATTGTTGGCCAGGCCCAGGGCATAGATGTGGTCGTTGTCGTAGTTCCAGCGTGGATAGAGCACCCCCGGGGACTCGTTGCGATAGGCGCCGGCCTGGGCGTCCACCTCACCGCGTTGCACCAGCCCGACCGAACGGGTGTAGGGCATGCTGTGGCGTTCCACCGTCACCCCCTGGGGCTCGAACACCTCCCGCAGGATGTCCCATGACAGACCCTGGCCATCGGCCTCGCTGTACTTGCTCCACTCTTCGCTGGCGATCCTTATGGACCCGGGCGCCATGGAAAGGTCGCCGGCCCAGGCATCACAGCTACAGACAACCAGTAAGACCAGCAGCGCGCGACAGACACCCATGCCTTGCCCCTCAGCCCAAGCACCACACCAATCCCTGCATCGCCAGCCAGGCGAACACGCCGGCCAGAATATCATCAAGCATGATGCCGACGCCGCCGTGGACATGCCGGTCTACCCAGCGAATCGGCCAGGGCTTGAGGATGTCGAAGAAGCGGAACATCAGGAACCCCGCCAGCAGCCATTGCCAGCCTTCGGGCACCAGCCACAGGGTAATCCACATACCGACCATCTCGTCCCAGACGATGCCTTCGTGGTCATGCACACGCAGGTCGTCGGCCACCTTGCCGCAGAGCCAGAAGCCGAACAGCATGGTGACGCCGAGCATCAGCCAGTAACCCCAGTCCGGTAGCATCTGCCACAGCGGGATAAAGGGTAGCGCAACCAACGAACCCCAGGTGCCCGGAGCCTTGGGCAGGGTGCCCGAACCGAAACCGAATGCGAGGAAGTGCCAGGGATTGCGCCAGACCGACGGCGGTACGAATTCCGCCGGGACCTGCTTGGGATGATCTGTCACGGTGTCTCCGGAAAATGTTGGTAGCCGCGGATGTCCGGGGTAATGTCCTGCCCGCCGGCATCCAGCAGCGCCACGCCTTGCCCGGCCACCACCTGCCCCACCACCTGCAGCGGCCAGCCGGCTGCCTGCAGCGGTGCCAGCTCGACGGCAGGCAAGGTGAAGGCCAGCACATAGTCGTCGCCGCCACTCAAGGCCGCGGCGCGCGCGCCCTCAAGGCCAAGAAAGTCCACCAGGGGCTTGGACAGGGGCAGCTTTTCCAGCTCCACCTGCAACCTCACCGCGGACGCAGCGGCGATGTGCCCGCAATCGGCGAGCAGCCCATCGGAGATGTCCAGGGCCGCCGTGGCCCTGCCGCGCAAGGCCTGGCCCAGGGCCAGTTGTGGCTGCGGCGACCAATAGTGGGCCAGCAGCGGATCGGCCACCTCGGGTTCGGCACGGCGCTGGCCCAGCACCAATGGCAAGGCGCCGGCGGCATTGCCCAGCGGACCGCCGACACACAGCAAGTCGCCGGGCCGGGCACCGCTGCGGGTCAGGGCCAGGCCCGCGGGTACGCGACCGAACACAGTGACGGTCAGGGTCAGCGGGCCGCGGGTGGTGTCGCCACCGATCAGGCGCACGGCGCAATCCTGGGCCATGGCATTCAGGCCACGGGCATAAGCGGCGAGCCAATCGGCACTTACCGTCGGCAGGGTCAGGGCAAGGGTGAAGGCCAGCGGCGTGGCGCCCATGGCGGCCAGGTCGCTGACGGCCACCGCCAGGGAGCGTTGGCCAAGAAGAAACGGCTCGCAGGGATCGGCGAAATGCACGCCCGCCACCAGGGTGTCGGTGGAAATCGCCAACTGCTCGCCAGGAGCAACCGCCAGCAGGGCACAGTCGTCGCCGATCCCCAGGGCAACGCCCTCGCCGCCCTGCGCACAAGGCGCGGCAGCGAAGAAGTTACGGATCAGTTCAAACTCGCCCATGGCAACTGCAAGCGCGGATCAGCGCTTGAACGCCTTCACTTCTGCTGCACGCAGGCGTGGGGCCAGCTTGTCGAGGACGCCGTTGACGAACTTGTGGCCATCGGTGGAACCGAAGACCTTGGCCAACTCGATACCCTCGTTGATCACCACGCGGTACGGCACGTCGACACGCTTGAGCAGTTCCCAGGTGGACAGGCGCAGGACCGCCAGTTCCACAGGGTCCAGCTCGTCGATGGCCAGGTCCAGGCAAGGTACGAGGGCGTTGTCGATCTCGTTCTTGTTGGCCGGGACCCCGTGCAGGATTTCACGGAAGTAGGCGCCGTCGATGTCGGTGAAATCGTTGTCGACCCGGAACTGCGCTTCGATTTCGTTCAGCGAGTGCTTGGCCATGTGCCATTGGTACAGCGCCTGGGTCGCGAGCTGGCGGGCTTCGCGACGCTTGGCGCTCTTGGATGGCTTGCCGGCGTTGGCAGGCTTGGGCTCGCGCGGGTTGAAACGATCGCTATCGTCGCTAATCACTTGGCCTCCAACTGCGCCAGCAGGCTGACCATTTCCAGGGCGGACAAGGCAGCTTCAGCCCCTTTGTTGCCGGCCTTGGTGCCGGAACGCTCGATGGCTTGTTCGATCGAGTCGACGGTCAGTACGCCGAAGGCCACTGGCACGCCGAACTCCATGGACACCTGGGCCAGGCCCTTGGTGCATTCGCCAGCCACGTATTCGAAGTGCGGAGTGCCGCCACGAATGACCGCGCCCAGGGCGATGATCGCCGCGTACTCGCCCTTCTGCGCGACCTTCTGGGTCACCAGGGGAATCTCGAAGGCGCCAGGAGCGCGGATGATGGTGATGTCGCTTTCGCTCACGCCATGGCGGACCAGGGCGTCAACCGCGCCGCTGACCAGGCTTTCGACGACGAAGCTGTTGAAGCGGCCGACCACCAGGGCATAGCGGCCTTTAGGGGCGATGAAGGTACCTTCGATGGTCTTCAGGGTCATTCGACAAATCTCTTAAAGAGCCGGAGCGTGTCTAGTACACGCTCCTGAGTGATGTTTGAACCGCGAATTTCAAGCTGGCAACGGCCGGCTTTTATTCGGAGGGCACGTATTCTACAACTTCCAGGTCGAAACCGGATATCGCGTTGAACTTCATCGGCGCACTCATCAGGCGCATCTTGCGCACGCCCAGGTCACGCAGGATCTGCGAACCAGCACCGACGATGCTGTAGGTGGTCGGTTGTTTCTTCACCGGCTGGCGCTCGGTGGTCTCGCGGATATGCGCCAGCAACTCGTCGCCATCCAACGGATGACCCAGCAGCAGCACCACGCCGCTACCGGCCTCGGCCACGGTGGCCATGGCCGCCCGCAGGCTCCAGCGCCCAGGTTGCTTGACCATCAGCAGATCGCGCAGCGGATCCATGTTGTGCACCCGCACCAGGGTCGGCTGCTCGGCGCAGATCTCGCCCAGGGTCAGGGCCATGTGCACGTCGCCCTCCACGGAATCACGATAGGTCACCAGGTTGAACTGGCCCAGTTCGCTGTCCAGGGGCTGCTCGGCAATCCGCTGAACGGTACGTTCGTGGATCATCCGATAGTGGATCAGGTCGGCGATGGTGCCGATCTTGATATCGTGCTCGGCGGCAAAGGCCTCCAGTTCGGCGCGACGGGACATGGTGCCGTCGTCGTTCATCACTTCGCAGATCACCCCGCTAGGCTCGAAACCAGCCATGCGCGCCAGGTCGCAAGCCGCTTCGGTGTGGCCGGCACGGGCCAGGGTACCGCCAGGCTGGGCCATCAGCGGGAAGATGTGGCCCGGGCTGACGATGTCCTCGGCCTTGGCATCCTTGGCGGCCGCCGCTTGCACGGTGCGCGCGCGGTCGGCGGCGGAGATGCCGGTGGTCACGCCTTCGGTGGCCTCGATGGACACGGTGAACTTGGTGCCGAAGCCACTACCGTTGCGTGGCGACATCAATGGCAGCTTGAGCAGCTCGCAACGCTCGCGGCTCATGGGCATGCAGATCAGGCCACGGGCGTGCTTGGCCATGAAGTTGATGTGTTCGGCCTTGCAGCACTCGGCGGCCATGATCACGTCGCCTTCGTTCTCGCGGTCTTCGTCATCCATGAGGATGACCATCTTGCCTTGGCGGATGTCTTCGACCAGTTCTTCGATGCTGTTGAGCGCCACGCGGCACCCCCCTTCTTTCAAAATTTGAGGTTCAGGATTTGAGGTAGCCGTTAGCGGCCAGGAAGCTTTCGGTGATGGTGCTGCCCGTGGCCTGGGCGGCCTTGTCGCCCAGTAGCAGGCGCTCCAGGTAGCGCGCCAGCAGATCGACCTCGAGGTTGACCTGACGGCCTGGCCGGTAGTCGGCCATGATGGTTTCCGCCAATGTGTGGGGCACGATGGTCAGTTCGAATTCGGCACCGTTCACCGCGTTGACCGTCAGGCTGGTGCCGTCGACGGTGATCGAGCCCTTGTGGGCGATGTACTTGGCCAGCTCCTTGGGCGCACGGATACGGAACTGGATGGCCCGGGCATTCTCCTCCCGCGCTACCACCTCACCGACGCCATCCACGTGGCCGCTGACCAGGTGACCACCCAGGCGAGTGGTCGGGGTCAGGGCCTTCTCCAGGTTGACCCGGCTGCCGGTCTTCAGCTGGTTGAAGGCGGTGCAGTCCAGGGTCTCGCGGCTGACATCGGCCCAGAAACCATCGCCGGGGAGTTCCACCGCAGTCAGGCAGACGCCGTTCACCGCGATGCTGTCGCCCAGCTTGACGTCGGTCAGGTCAAGCTTGCCGGTTTCTACATAGACCCGCACATCTCCGCCTTTTGGGGTCAATGCGCGAATGCTGCCGATGGATTCGATGATGCCGGTGAACATGGAGTCCTCCTCGAGAACAGGGCCGCCGGGTAGGCGAAAGTCGGGAATTATACGCTCGCTGACGGGGCGGGAATGGCAGTGACTCGCCAGTCATCGCCAACCGCGCGCATTTCAATGATCTTGAGCAATGGCGCCTCGCTCATCTGCTCCAGCGGCCAGTCCAGCAATGGCCGGGCCGAGGAGCCCAGGAACTTGCCAGCGATGAAGATCTGGTACTCGTCCACCAGTCCCTGGCGGGCAAAGGCCCCGGCCAGGCGTGGTCCGGCTTCCACCAGCACTTCGTTGACACCCCGGGCCGCCAGCTCCTTGAGCAGACGCTGCAGGTCCACCTGGCCATCGGGGCCGGGAACGATCAGGCATTCGGGACCGTTGGCGTATTGCTCCTCCACCGCGACACAGGTCGCCACGAGGGCCGGACCCGCCTTGAAGAATGGCGCATCCAGCGGCACTCGCAGGCGTCCATCGACCAGCACCCGCAGCGGTGGCCGCCCCATGGCCAGGGCCGTCTGCCCGGCATCCAGCCCCAGCTCGGCGGCACGTACCGTCAGCCGGGCGCCATCGGCCAGCACGGTATCGGCGCCAGTCAGTACCACGCTGGACTCGGCCCGCAGGCGCTGTACCGCCGAACGTGCGGCAGGGCCGGTAATCCATTGGCTTTCGCCGCTGGCCATGGCGGTACGCCCGTCGAGGCTCATGGCCAGCTTGACCCGCACATAAGGCAGGCCATGCTCCATGCGCTTGAGGAAACCCTTGTTGATCGCCCGCGCCTCGTTCTCCAACACCCCGCAATGCACAAGGATGCCGGCCTCGGCCAGGCGTCCCATGCCGCGCCCGGCGACCTGCGGATTGGGGTCCTGCATCGCCGCGACCACGCGCGCCACTCCGGCGCCGACCAGGGCATCGGCGCACGGTGGCGTACGTCCATGATGACTGCAGGGCTCCAGGGTCACGTAGGCGGTGGCGCCACGGGCCTGGTCCCCGGCCGCGCGCAGGGCATGCACTTCGGCATGGGGCTCGCCGGCACGCACATGCCAGCCCTCGCCCACCACCTGGCCGTCGCGCACGATGACGCAACCGACACGGGGATTGGGATGGGCGCTGTAGTGGCCCTTGCGTGCCAGCTCCAGCGCGCGAGCCATGTAGTGGGCGTCGAGTACCGCCTGCTCCGCGGACTGGCTCATTGCTTGGCCGGCTCGCGGGCCAGGCGGTCGATCTCTTCGCGGAACTCGTCGAGATCCTGGAAGCGCCGGTAGACCGAAGCGAAGCGGATATAGGCGACTTCATCGAGCTTTTGCAACTCGCCCATCACCAGTTCACCCACGACCAGCGACTTGACCTCGCGCTCGCCAGTGGCCCGCAGCTTGTGCTTGATGTGCGCCAGCGCCGCTTCCAGGCGCTCGACGCTCACCGGGCGTTTTTCCAGGGCGCGCTGCATACCCGCGCGCAGTTTGTCTTCGTCGAAGGGCTGGCGGCTGCCATCGGTCTTGATCAGACGCGGCATCACCAGTTCGGCGGTTTCGAAAGTCGTGAAACGTTCACCACAGGCCAGGCATTCACGCCGGCGACGGACCTGTTCGCCCTCGGCGACCAGTCGCGAGTCGATGACCTTGGTGTCGTTGGCACCGCAGAAGGGACAGTGCATGGTGGCAGGCAACAAAAAAAGGGAGGGCCATGGTAGCGCATCCCACTGGCAAGACAAGCCATAGCCTTTGCGGTATACAGACCGACTATTATGTTTCGCACATGGAAATCTGCCTCGTTGGAGCTTCAAATGCCCCTCAGACCGCTCGTTTTGCTCAGCCTCGTCAGCCTCCTGGTCGCCTGCAGCAGCGATGCGCCGAAACCCGCGGCCAACACTCCCGCCAAGCCCCAGGCCGTGCAGAACACCCAGGAACCGGTAGACCTCGGCCCCCTCCCGGCCTACCAGCGGGAGTTGAGCGGTAACCTCAATGGCGTGCCAGCCGGGGCCAACGTCGAGCTGGCGCTGCTGGTGATCGATGAACGCGGCCGCCCCCAGCGCCTGCTGGCCAGCAGCAACCTGACCGGCACCGACCGGGTCCTGCCGTTTCGCCTGCGCTTCGCCCCCGAGGCCTTCCCCGCGGGCGCCCGGGTCGAACTGCGAGGCCGCGCCAGCCAGTCCGGGCAGTTGATCCTGCACCTGCCGGCACAACGCATCGACCAGCCCACCACCCAGGCCCTGGGCCAACTGCAATTCGTCAAAGCCCCATGACACCACCGCTCGAACTGCAAGCGGCACTCGGCGGACTGCTGGGGGACGCGCAACTGGTGGCTTGCGAGCTGCCCGAGACCGAACTGCGACTGTGGCTGCTCGATGATCGCAACATGGACCGTGCCTTCACCCCCGAAGAAACCCGGCGCATCCTCCACGACCCGCCCTACTGGAGCTTCTGCTGGGCCAGCGGCCTGGCCCTGGCTCGCTACCTGGCCGAACACCCGCATTGGGTGCGCGGCAAGCGCGTGCTGGACTTCGGCGCGGGCTCCGGCGTGGCGGCGATCGCCGCAGCCAGGGCCGGGGCGCTGGAGGTGGTGGCCTGCGATCTCGCCCCCCTGGCCCTGGCCGCCTGCCGGGCCAACGCCGAGCTCAATGGGGTGGAATTGGGCTACAGCGCCGACTTCTTCAGCGAGGCCGATCGCTTCGACCTGATCCTGGTGGCCGATGTGCTCTACGACCGTGCCAACCTGCCGCTGCTGGACGAATTCCTCAGCCGTGGCCAGCAGGCCCTGGTGGCGGACTCACGGGTCAGGGACTTCCAGCATCCCTTGTACCAGCGCCTGGAAATGCTCAAGGCCCTGACCCTGCCCGACCTGGCCGAACCCTGGGAATTTCGCAACGTGAGCTTGTATCACGCACAGCGCCCCGCGAGCGCCAGCATGGCGGCACCGGCGATGGCGATCTCCCCCGGGCAAGCTTTATAGTGACGCCATTCCCGCTTATTCGAGAGACCCCATGAGTCAGGACACGCCGTACATCTTCGATGCCCGCACCGCCGATTTCGACCAGTCGGTAATCGAAAACTCCTTCCACAAGCCGGTCCTGGTGGACTTCTGGGCCGAGTGGTGCGCGCCGTGCAAGGCACTGATGCCGATGTTGCAGCAGATCGCCGAGAGCTATCAGGGCGAACTGCTGCTGGCCAAGGTCAACTGCGATATCGAGCAGGACATTGTCGCCCGCTTCGGCATTCGCAGCCTGCCGACCGTGGTGCTGTTCAAGGACGGCCAGCCGGTGGATGGCTTTGCCGGCGCCCAGCCGGAATCGGCGGTCCGCGCCATGCTCGAACCCCATGTACAGATGCCGCCACCCAAGGCCGACGACCCCATGGAACTGGCCGAGGCGCTGTTCGCCGAAGGCCGCATCGCCGACGCCGAAGCCACCTTGAAAGTCCTGCTGGGCGAAGACAACACCCAGGCCAAGGCCCTGATCCTCTACGCCCGCTGCCTGGCCGAACGCGGTGAACTGGACGAGGCCCAGACCGTGCTCGATGCGGTCAAGAGCGATGAACACAAGGCGGCCCTGGCCGGCGCCAAGGCACAGATCACGTTCCTCAAGCAGGCGGCGTCCCTGCCGGATGCCGCCGACCTGAAGGCGCGCCTGGCCAAGGATCCCCAGGACGACGAGGCGGCGTACCAGCTGGCGATCCAGCAGCTGTCCCGCCAGCAGTACGAGGCGGCCCTGGACGCCCTGCTCAAGCTGTTCATGCGCAACCGCAGCTACAACGAAGGCATCGCCCACAAGACCTTGCTGCAAGTCTTCGACCTGCTGGGCAACGACCATCCATTAGTGACCACCTACCGGCGCAAGCTGTTCGCCGCGCTGTACTGATCTCTCCGGGGCCGGCCTGCCACAGGACACGCTGGGCAGCGCTGGCCCGCCTTCAGCCCCTCACGATACCCAGCTATAGATCGGCGTATCCGCGCCGCTGACGACCTTGACCCGGGCGCAGTGGCGCAGGCGCACCAACAACCGCTTGCCCGCCGCCGCACTACCGGCCAGACCCTCCAGCTGTTCCAGCAACTCCGGCCCGCTGAGCTGGCCGGCCTGGCGCAGCAGTTCCTGGGCGGTCTGCCACAAGGTGTCGTCCTGGCCCGGCGGTTTGCTGGCTACTGCGGCGGACGCTGGCTGGGCCGGTTGAGCGGCCTGCAACTGTGCCCCCAACTGTCCTGCCAACTGGGCCCAGTCGCCTGCGTCCAGCTCCAGGGTCAAATCCACCGGCAAGTCGCCGATGCTTCCACGAATCCGCAACATCGCTGTGCTCCCGAAAATTTCTGACGAGCATGCTCCCACGCGTCTTGCGCAACGCCAAGCAGGCGGTCAAACTCTGCCACCGATAGCGTTATAAGATTACATAACATTTATTTCACTTGCGTCCCGGAGACTTGCCATGCGCCGCCTGCTACTCGCCCTGCCGTTCGCCCTGTTGCCACTGGCCGCTACCCAGATCGCGCAAGCCCATGACCACGAACACGAGCATGAACACGGCAGCCTAGGCGCCCATGAACATGGCGTGGCCCGGTTGAATGCGGTGCTCGATGGCCAAGCCCTGGAGCTGGAACTGGAAAGCCCGGCGATGAACCTGGTGGGCTTCGAGCATGCTCCAGGCAGCGACGCCGACAAGGCCAAGATCAGCGCCGCCCGCAAGCAACTGGAGCAACCCCTGGCACTGTTCAGCCTGCCCACGGCCGCCAACTGCAGCGTGGCCAGCCAGGAGCTGGAAAGTCCCTTGTTCGGCGACCAGCCAGCCATGGCCGACCACGACGATGACGACGAAGGCGCCGCTGGCCATGAACATCACCACGAACACAGTGAGATCCACGCCCACTACCGCTTCGCCTGTGCCAAGCCCGAGGCCTTGAAGAACCTCGACCTGGGGCAGGTCTTCAAGACTTTCCCCGCCACCCAGAAAATCCAGGTACAACTGATTTCGCCAAGCGGCCAGCAAGGGGTCGAGGCCACCGCCAAGGCCGCCACCCTGAAGTTCTGAGGCCACGCCTTGCTCCAGCCGTGGCCCGGACACGGCAGGAGCCGACATTCATTCGCTGATCATCGGCCCGACATGACCCAAGCACTCATCGAACTGTCCGACCTGGGCTTCAACTGGCCCGGCCAGCCCCCGTTGCTGGACATCCCCGCCTTCGCCTTGCAAACCGGTGAAACCCTGTTCCTCAAGGGGCCCAGCGGCAGCGGCAAGACCACCCTGCTGGGCTTGCTGGGCGGGGTGCAGAAACCCACCCAGGGCAGTATCCGCCTGCTGGGCCAGGAGCTGGGCGAGTTGTCCGCCGGTGCCCGCGATCGCTTTCGCGTCGACCACACCGGCTACATCTTCCAGCAGTTCAACCTGCTGCCCTTCCTCTCGGTACGCGAGAACGTCGAGCTGCCCTGTCATTTCTCCAAGCTGCGAGCCAGCCGCGCCGTGCAGCGCCACGGTAGCGTCGACCAGGCTGCCGCGACCCTGCTGGCCCACCTGGGCCTGAAGGCCCCCGACCTGCTCGGCCGCCGCGCCGACTCACTGTCCATCGGCCAGCAACAGCGGGTCGCGGCGGCTAGGGCATTGATCGGCCAACCGGAGCTGGTGATCGCCGACGAACCCACGTCGGCGCTGGACCAGGACGCCCGCGAGGCCTTCATCCAGTTGCTGTTCAGTGAGTGCCGCGAAGCCGGTGCCAGCTTGCTGTTCGTCAGCCACGACCAGAGCCTGGCGCCGCTGTTCGATCGTCACCTGTCGCTGGCCGAACTCAATCGCGCCGCCAAGCCTGCCGAGGTCTGAGATGTATCTGTTCCGCCTAGCCATGGCCAGCCTGGCTAACCGTCGCTTCACCGCGTTCCTCACCGTGTTCGCCATCGCCCTGTCGGTCTGCCTGCTATTGGCGGTGGAACGGGTGCGCACCGAAGCCCGCGCCAGCTTCGCCAGCACCATCAGCGGTACCGACCTGATCGTCGGCGCCCGCTCCGGCTCGGTGAACCTGCTCTTGTATTCGGTGTTCCGGATCGGCAACGCCACCAACAACATCCGCTGGGACAGCTTCGAGCACTTCGCCAGCAATCCCAAGGTGAAATGGGCGATCCCGATTTCCCTGGGCGACTCCCATCGCGGCTACCGAGTGATGGGCACCACCGAGGCCTACTTCCAGCACTACCAGTACGGCCACCAGCAGAACCTGCAGCTGGCCGTGGGCCGGGCCTTCGCCAGCGATCCATTCGAGGTGGTGCTGGGAGCGGAAGTCGCCGAGGCGCTGCACTACAAACTGGGGGACCAACTGGTACTGGCCCATGGCGTGGCGGCCATCAGCCTGGTCAAGCACGATGACAAGCCCTTCACCGTGGTCGGTATCCTCAAGCGCACCGGCACCCCGGTGGACCGTACCCTGCACATCAGCCTGGGTGGCATGGAGGCGATCCACATCGACTGGCACAACGGCGTGCCGGCCCGTGGCGCGGGTCGGATCAGCGCCGACCAGGCGCGCAACATGGACCTGACGCCCCAGGCCATCACCGCTTTCATGCTGGGCCTGAACAGCAAGATCTCGACCTTCGCCCTGCAGCGCGAGATCAATGAGTTCCGCGGCGAACCGATGCTGGCGATTCTTCCCGGCGTGGCCCTGCAGGAACTCTGGAGCCTGATGGGCACTGCCGAGAAGGCCTTGTTCGTGGTCTCGCTATTCGTGGTCCTCACCGGCCTGATCGGCATGCTCACGGCGATCCTCACCAGCCTCAACGAGCGCCGTCGGGAAATGGCCATCCTGCGTTCGGTGGGTGCCCGCCCCTGGCATATCGCGACCCTGCTGGTACTGGAGGCCTTCGCCCTGGCCCTGGCGGGGGTCATGGCCGGGCTGGCGCTGCTGTACCTGGGCATCGCCCTGGCCCAGGGCTACGTGCAATCGAACTACGGCCTGTACCTGCCGCTGTCCTGGCCCAGCCCGTATGAGTGGACGCTGCTCGGCGGTATCCTGGTTGCCGCGCTGCTGATGGGCAGCGTGCCGGCCTGGCGCGCCTACCGGCAGTCCCTGGCCGATGGCCTGTCGATCCGTTTGTGAGCATCGATCCATGAAGATTCAACGCCTGCTTCACTCCCTGTTCGTCCTGTCGCTGCTGGCCAGCCCGGTCTCCTGGGCCGCAGCTGCGCGGGAGCTGACCTGGTCGGAAATGATCCCGGCCGGAGCTCCAGCCGAGGTGCCGAACATGAAGCCCCTGCACGACCTGTCGCAGATGAGCGATGCGCTGTCGGCCGAGTCGGCGCCGGCGGCCAAGCAGGAGCTGCCCGATGCCCCGGTGGTCCAGAGCCTCGATGGCCAGTCGGTGCGCCTGCCCGGCTACATCGTGCCCCTGGAAGTGAGCGAGGAAGGCCGCACCACCGACTTCCTGCTGGTGCCGTATTTCGGCGCGTGCATCCACGTACCGCCGCCACCGTCGAACCAGATCGTCCATGTCACCAGCGAGGTCGGGGTGAAGCTCGACGAGCTCTACCAACCCTACTGGGTCGAGGGCGACATGCAGGTCAAGCCTTCAACCAGCGAGCTGGCAGATGCCGGTTACCAGATGGCGGCGCAGAAGATCTACGTCTACGAACTGCAAGAGTGAGCGTCGATCACGGGGAACCTTGCGAACCTCGCGCCCCGGAAATCGAGGGCAAAAGAGTGCGGGACAGAAGAATAGTTCAGCACCGGAGCGGTGGGTTCGCGATTTCATTGAGCTGAGTCAAGGTGATCAACTTGACGATCCTTACCATTGGACATAGCCAATTTGAATCGTCCTTTGGAGCTCCCATGCATAAGTCCCTGCTTAGCGCCTCCCTGGTTGCGCTCGCACTCGCCGCCCCGATCGCCAACGCCCACGAGGCCGGTGACATCATCGTTCGTGCCGGTGCGATCACCGTCAACCCGAAAGCCAACAGTTCCGACGTCAAGGTCGACAGCGGCCCCCTGGCCGGCGCCAACCTGGGCGGCAAGGCGACCATGAGCAGCGATACCCAGCTGGGCCTGAACTTCGCGTACATGGTGACCAACAACGTCGGTATCGAACTGCTGGCCGCCACCCCGTTCGAACATGACGTGAAAATCAAAGACACCTCCCTGGCCCCGGCCAATGGCAAGCTCGGTACCCTCAAGCACCTGCCACCGACCTTGAGCGTGGTGTACTACCCACTGGACCATAAGTCGGCATTCCAACCTTATGTCGGTGCCGGTATCAACTACACCTGGATCTATGACGAACACGTAGGCAGCCGTGCCCAGGCGGCAGGTTTCGACAACTTCCGCGCCAAGAACTCCTGGGGCCTGGCCTGGCAGGTCGGTGCCGACTACATGCTGACCGACAACATCATGCTCAACGCCCAGGTGCGCTACATCGATATCGATACCCGGGCCTATGTGGACAACAATGCCCTGGCCGCTGGCACTCGCGCCAAGGTCAACGTCGACGTCGACCCTTGGGTCTACATGGTGGGCCTGGGCTACAAGTTCTAAGCCCAAGCCCCATGAAAAAGGCGCCCTCGAGGCGCCTTTTTCGTGTCCGGAAAAACGTCAGCGACCCAACAGGCGGGCCAGGCCGACGCTCATCGGCGTGGGCTCGGGAAAGCGGAAGCGCTGCAGCAGACGCTGGTTACTGGCCCGCGAATGACGAATGTCGCCGGAACGGGCAGGGCCATGACTGATGGGGGGCAGCTCGCCCACAACCTCGCCCAGGGCTGCCAGCAGTTGCTTGAGCGTGGTCGCCTGGTTCAAGCCAACGTTGACCGCGCCCTCTTCCAGTCGAGGAGCCTCGATGGCTTGTACCAGCACTTCCACCAGGTCACCGATATAGACGAAGTCCCGGGTCTGTTCGCCATCGCCGAATACCGTGATCGGCAGCCCCTTCTGGGCCCGCTCGCAGAAAATGCTGATCACCCCGGAGTATGGCGACGAAGGATCCTGGCGTGGACCGAAGATATTGAAGAAGCGGAAGATCGCCGGCTCCAGGCCGTGTTGGCGCCGATAGAAATCCAGGTAGTGTTCGCTGGCCAGCTTGTCGCTGGCATAGGGGGTCAGCGGTGCCTTGGGCGTATCTTCGTCGATGGACTGGCCTTCGCCGTTATTGCCGTAGACCGCCGCGCTGGAGGCGAACAACACCCGTTTCACGCCCTGCTCGCGCATGGCCTCGCAAACGTTCAGGGTGCCAATGAAGTTGCTCTGGTGGGTCTGTACCGGATCGTCCACCGAGGCCTGCACCGACGCCACCGCCGCCAGGTGGACCACGGCGCTGCAACCTTGCATGACCCGATTCACCAGGGCGGCATCGGCGACATCCCCTTCGATCAGCTCGACACGCGGATTATCCAGCGGCAGGTTGGCTGGCTTGCCTGTGGACAAGTCGTCCAGCACACGCACCGAGTAACCCTTGGCGAGCAGCGCATCGGCCAGGTTCGAACCGATGAACCCAGCGCCGCCGGTGATCAATACAAAGCCGTCAGCCATGGCGATAGAACCTATCCAGTAAAGCCGGGAGCGCGGCACGCCAGGCGCGCGGCTTGATCCCGAAAGTGTGAAGAATTTTCTTGCAGGCCAGTACCGCGTGCTGCGGTTCTTCGGCGGCATCGGCGAACGCCGCGTGGGCCTGGGCAGTGGGCGCCTCGACAGCCAGCGGGTGCAGCTGTCGCGCCTCGCCGAGTACCGCCTGGCCCAGGGCCAGGGGCGTGGTCGCTTCCTGGCCAGCGTAGTGGTAGGTGCCCCACAACGGCGCGGCACAGTCGAGTTGCTTGAGCACCGAGATGATCACTCGCGCGGCGTCATCCACCGGCGTCGGATTACCCCGGCGATCATCCGCCATGAGCAGTTCCTGCGCCGACTCGGCCCGGGCCAGGAAACGCCCGAGAATGCCCTCGGCGCTGTCATCGAGCAGCCAGCCGAAACGCAGCAGCACATGCTGCGGGCAAGTGGCACGCACGCTCTGCTCGATCCGCCACAACGCCTGGCCATGCAGGCCCAGGGGAACGGGCTCGTCCTTCTCGCTGTAGGCGGTGGCCCGCGAGCCGTCGAATACCCGGTAGCTCGAAGGTTGCACCAGGATGATGTTGTGGTGCTGGCAGAGTTCGGCCAGTCGCTCGACCGCTCGCTCCTGGCCAGCCAGGCGCGCCTCGCTCACCGTCTCCGCCTGGAACCAGTCGAAGTAGTAGGCCAGGTTGATCAAGGCATCCGGACGGGTGTCGTCGAGCAATTGCGTGAGGCTCGCGGCGTCCCAACCGTCTTGCGGCGGACGGGGCGCGAGGAAGCTGATGTCTTCCTCCGCACCCAGGCGAATCAGCGCCTGCCCAAGGGCATTTCCGCCGCCCAGTAACATAAGGCGCATTCGCATAGAGTCAGCAGGCCCAGTGTGTTCGGAACGTTGGTTTGGATTGGTCAATTCCCGGGGAGCCAAGCCGCCGGGTATTGCCGGAATCGTTGCATTTTGCGGGTTTGTGGCGCAACCGTCACTGAGAAAGTGCGCTCCCCCTCCCCTCGAGCGTAGCCACTGGCGCGGGCCAGGTCGCCGCCAAGCCCCCGGGCCAGGCGGTGGTCGGCACCGTATCGGACAAAAGGGGCCGGTAGCCGCCAGGCGGGCGCTTGCAAGTTGCCCCGGGCGGCCGCATAACGTCAGCCATGAACCTTGCCGAATCCGCGAACCTGCCACTGGACGCTTTCCATCCAGCCGTCCGTGCCTGGTTCCAGCGTACCTTCGCCGCCGTGACCACGGCCCAGGCCCAAGCCTGGCCGCTGATCGCCCAGCGGCGCTCGACGCTGATCGCCGCCCCCACCGGCTCGGGCAAGACCCTGACGGCCTTTCTCGCCGTACTCGACGACCTGGTGCGCCAGGGCCTGGCCGCGGGCGGCGAGCTGCCGGACGCCACCCTGGTGGTCTACGTCTCGCCGCTCAAGGCCCTGAGCAACGATATCCAGGTCAACCTCCAGCAACCCCTGGCCGGGATCACCGAGCAGCTGCGCCTGATGGGCCTGCCGGAGTTGACCATCCGTACTGCCGTGCGCACTGGCGACACCCCGCAGAAAGAGCGCAACGCCATGCGACGGAATGCGCCGCAGATCCTCGTCACCACTCCCGAATCGCTTTACGTGCTGCTGGGCTCGGACTCGGGACGTCGGATGCTGGCCAGCACCCGGACGGTGATCGTCGATGAAATCCACGCCCTGGCCGGCAGCAAGCGCGGCAGCCACCTGGCCCTGAGCCTGGAGCGCTTGCAGGCGTTGTGCCGCGCGCCCTTGCTCCGCATCGGCCTGTCCGCCACGCAGAAACCCATCGAGGCGGTATCGCGCTTCCTGGCCGGACGCGACCGGCCCTGCAAGATCGTCGATATCGGCCACTCCCGGCCCCGGGACCTGGACATCGAGGTGCCACCCGTGCCGCTGTCGGCGGTGATGTCCACCGATGTCTGGGGCCTGGTGTACGACCGCCTGGCCAGCCTCGCCCGGGACCATCGCACCACCCTGATATTCGTCAACACTCGGCGCCTGGCCGAGCGCTTGAGTCGCTACTTGAGCGAGCGCCTGGGACGCCAGGCGGTGGCCGCCCACCATGGCAGCCTGGCCAAGGAACAACGCCTGGCCGCCGAACAACGGCTCAAGGCCGGCGAGTTGCAAGTGCTGGTGACCACCGCGTCCCTGGAACTGGGCATCGACATCGGCGACGTCGACCTGGTCTGCCAGATCGGCTCGCCGGGCTCGATCTCGGCTTTTTTGCAACGGGTCGGGCGTTCCGGGCACCAGGTTGGCGGCACCCCCAAGGGCCGCTTGTTCGCCCTGACCCGCGACGACCTGATCGAATGCACCGCCCTGCTCGATTGCGTGCGCCGGGGCGAGCTGGACGCCCTGTCGATCCCCAAGGCGCCGCTGGATGTGCTGGCCCAGCAGATCGTCGCCGAAGTCAGCTGCCAGGAGTGGTCGGAAGAAGCGCTGCTGGAGCTGGTGCGCCGCGCCAGCCCCTATGCCGGGCTTGACCTGCAGCACTACCAGGCGCTGCTGCGGATGCTCACCGAAGGCTTCAATGGCCGCCAGGGCCTGCGCAGCGCCTACCTGCATCGCGACGCCCTGGCCCGGACCCTGCGCGGGCGCCGCGGCGCCAGGCTGACTGCGGTCACCAGCGGCGGCACCATTCCCGACAACGCCGACTACAGCGTGCTGCTCGAACCCCAGGGCCTGAACATCGGCAGCGTCAACGAGGACTTCGCCGTGGAGAGCCATGCCGGCGACGTGTTCCAGCTGGGCAATAACGCCTACCGCATCCTGCGGGTGGAAACCGGCAAGGTACGGGTCGAGGACGCTCCCGGCCAGCCACCGAGCCTGCCGTTCTGGCTCGGCGAGGCGCCTGGGCGCAGCGCCGAATTGTCGGCAGCCGTAGCGCGCCTGCTGGCCCGCCTGGATCAACTACTGGGCGCCGCCCCAGGCCAGCTGCAAGCGGCCATCGACTGGCTGCGACAGGAACCGGGCCTGAGCCAGGCCTGCGCCGAACAGCTGGTGGAATACCTGGCGCCGGCCCGCCAGGCCCTGGGCGCCCTGCCGTCCCAGGACACCTTGATCATGGAGCGCTTCTTCGATGAGTCCGGCGGCACCCAGCTCGTCATCCACAGTCCCTTCGGCAGCCGCATCAACCGTGCCTGGGGCCTGGCCCTGCGCAAACGCTTCTGCCGCACCTTCAATTTCGAGCTGCAGGCCGCGGCCAGCGAAGACGCCATCGTCCTGTCGCTGTCCACCAGCCACAGCTTCGCCCTGGATGAAGTGTGGCGCTACCTGCACAGCAACAGCGCCGAGCACATCCTGGTCCAGGCCCTGCTCGATGCCCCGCTGTTCGGCGTGCGCTGGCGCTGGAATGCCGGGGTGGCCCTGGCCCTGCCACGCTACAGCGGCGGACGCAAAGTGGCGCCGCAGATCCAGCGAATGAAGAGCGAAGACCTGATCGCCAGTGTGTTTCCCGACCAGATCGCCTGCCTGGAGAACCTCGCCGGCGAACGGCAGATTCCCGATCACCCGCTGGTGGAGCAAACCCTGGACGACTGTCTGCACGAAGCCATGGACAGCGCGGGCTGGCTGCAACTGCTGCGGCGCATGGAACAAGGCCAGGTGCGCCTGCTCAGCCGTGACCTGCCGGCGCCCTCGCCACTGGCGGCGGAGATCCTCAGCGCCAAGCCCTATACCTTCCTCGACGATGCGCCCCTGGAGGAACGCCGTACCCAGGCGGTGCTGGCCCGGCGCTGGAGCGACCCTACCGCCAGCGACGACCTGGGCGCCCTGGACCCCGGCGCCATCGCCGCAGTGGCCGAAGAAGCCTGGCCGACTCCCGCCGGCACCGACGAAATGCACGAGGCCCTGATGAGCCTGGCCTGCATCGACGACGCCGAGGCGAAGGCCAACCCCGGGTGGATCGAGTGGTTGCAGGCATTGGCCATCCAGGGGCGCGCCTGTCGCTTGCAGGCGGCCAGCGGCCCCCGGTTGTGGCTGGCGGTGGAGCGCATCGCTTGCCTGCAGGCCCTTTATCCACAAGCGTCGCTGCAACCGCCGTTGCTGCCGATAGCGGGTTTCGCCCCGGCCTGGGAGCCGGAGGAGGCCTTGGTGGAAGTGATCCGCGCCCGGCTCAGCGGTTTCGCGCCACTGACCCTGGAGCAGGTCGCCACGCCCCTGGGCCTGCCCGAGGAACAAGTGACCCGGGCCCTGGCCCGGCTCGAAACCGAGGGTTACGTGCTGCGTGGCCACTTCAGCCCCGGAAGCGATGCGCAGCAGTGGTGCGAACGTCATCTGCTGGCACGGATCCATCGCTACACGGTCAAGCACCTGCGCCGGGAAATCGAGCCTGTGGCGCTGCAGGACTTCATGCGTTTCCTGTTCGACTGGCAGCGCCTGTCAGCGGACACCCGGGGCCAGGGCAGCGCCATGCTGGCCGAGGTGGTGGGCCAGCTCGAAGGTTATCCGGCGGCCGCCTCGGCCTGGGACAGCGACCTGTTGCCGGCACGCCTGAAGGACTACTCCAACCACTGGCTGGATGAGCTGTGCCGCAGCGGCAAGGTGGCCTGGAGCCGGATCAACGCCAGCGGCAAACCGGCCAACGGTGCTTTGCGCAGCACACCGATCGTGCTCCTGCCGCGGGCCCAGGCCCCCCTCTGGAACGGCCTGGCCACCCCGCTCGGCGCCGAGCTGTCGGCCAAGGCGCAAAAGGTCCAGGCCCTGCTGGGCCAGCAAGGTGCGCTGTTCTTCGATGAACTGCTGCACGAAAGCCACCTGCTGCGTAGCGAACTGGAAAGCGTGCTGCAGGAACTGGTGGGGGCCGGGCTGGTGAACGCCGACAGCTTCGCCGGCCTGCGTGCCCTGATCACTCCGGCGAGCAAGCGCCAACAACGCAGCAGCCGCCGCGGGCGCGGCGCCTTCAGCGGCGGCATGGACGACGCCGGGCGCTGGGCCCTGCTCCGGCGCTCGGCGAACCAGGATCCGAGCGCCACCCTGGAACACGTGGCCATGACCCTGCTGCGCCGCTATGGCGTGGTGTTCTGGCGTTTGCTGGAGCGCGAGGCCGACTGGCTGCCCAGCTGGCGCGAACTGCTGCGCACCCTGCATCGCCTGGAAGCCCGCGGACAAATCCGTGGCGGGCGTTTCGTCAGCGGCCTGGCGGGGGAACAATTCGCCTTGCCGGAAGCCATCCCGCTGCTGCGCGAAGTACGCCGCCGCCCTCACGACGGCAGCCTGGTGGCGGTGTGCGGGGTGGACCCGCTGAACCTCGCCGGGACCCTGCTGCCCGGCCCCAAGGTCCCGGCCCTGGGCGGCAACCGCCTGGTGTACCGCGATGGCCTGCCGGCCGCCGCCGAGATTGCCGGGGTCCAGCATATCTGGCTGGATCTGGCCCCCGAGGAGGCCCAGGCCCTGCGCCACAAGCTGGTACGGCACCGCCTGTAGCCACCTCGAGAAGCCAGCGACCGCCAGCATCACTGCGCGCGGGGCGACTCGGGCAACAACAGCGCCGACTCCTCCTGCTCCGGGTCGTCTTCATGGGGCCGCCGCGCCGGCAGCATCACCTGTTGTGGATAAGTCTGGGCGAAATGCACCCATGGGGAGTTATCCACAAGCTTCTTCAAACGCTGGTTGAAGGCCCGCGTCACCGCGTACTGGCCGCCGGACACCGTGCGGAACTGCGCCGTCAGCACCACGCCGTTGAGGTCCATCTTGTCCACTCCGAACACGTCCAGGCCGCCTTGCAGGCTGTACTTGAGGAATGGGTCATCGCTGATGGAGCGACCGGCCTCGCGGATCAGCTCGATGGCCTTGTCGACATCCGAGTCGTAGGTGAACTGTACCGAGAAGAAGGCGAAGGCGAACTGCCGCGACTGGTTGGTGACCGCCTTGATCTGGCCGAACGGCACCGAATGCACGAAACCCTTGCCATCGCGCAAGCGCAGGGTACGGATGGTCAGGCCCTCCACCGTCCCGGCGTGGCCGGAATCCAGCACGACCCAGTCACCGATGGACAAGGTGTCCTCGATGATGATGAACAGGCCGGTAATCACGTCCTGCACCAGTTGCTGGGAACCGAAACCGATGGCCAGGCCGACCACCCCGGCACCGGCCAGCAGTGGTGCGACGTTGATCCCCACGTTGGCCATGGTAGTGATCGCACAGATCACCACCAGGATGATTTTGATCGCGTTGCGCAGCAGCGGCAGGATGGTCTTGACCCGGGTGCTGGGCTGGCGGGCCGAACGCTTGTTGGCCGGCGGCTTCAAGGCTTCCTGGATCGCCGTGTCCAGCACCACCCACAGCAGCCAGGTCACCAGGAAGATCAGGCCGATGCTGCTCAGCGAGTCACTGATGGCCCGACCCACACTGTTGCGCTGGGCGAACTCGAACAGCGAGATGCCCCAGATGCGCCCGAGGAGCTCGATGAAGGCAATGGCCATCACGATACGCAGCAATGCATGCAGCAGGCTGAGGAAGCGCTCCTTGTAGGCGCTGCTGCGCTGGATCGACTGGGCGCTGCGCGATTTGAACAGGTGCTGCAGCAAGGTGCTGAGGAACACCGTGGCGATCAGCAGCGCGGTGGTCAGCAAGGCACAGCGCAGGGCTTCCTGGCTGTCCTCGCCGGCACCGATCAGGTTGACCGCCGAGACCAGCGCCATCAGCAGGATCGGCCAGTACCAGAGCCCGGAAAAGATCCGCAGCGATTCCTGCAACGCCGGCTGCCCGAGGCGCTGGGACAGCGGGCGATTGCGGATCAACTGCGCCACCGGCCGGCGCAGGCGGACCACCAGCACGGCGAAGAACAGAGTGGCCAGCAATCCGGTGACCACCGCCACGCTGCTGGTGATGTTGCCCCCCAGCTGGCGCGCGATCTGCGGGCTGGCCAAGGCATCGCTGAGGGCCGCGAGAAAGCCCATGAGGAACAACGGCTTGGGACAGTAGCGGCGGATCACCCGGACCGCCGGACGCTTGTGCCCCACGTTGAACAGTACGATCAGGCACAGCAACACGCTGGTGGAGACGATGCCGCTGCTGGTGGCGTAGGCCAGGCACAAGGCCAGGGCCCGTCCCACGGAGCCGGACAACGAGTGACTGACGTACAGCGTCAGGGGCAGGCTGATCAGGGCCGGCAAGGTGTAGGGCAGAAGGTATTCCAGCAAGGCCTGGCCACGGGGGCGAGCCAGCAGCCAGCGTTGTCGCGCCAAACGGCGGGCCAGCCAGCCTCCCAGCAGCGTCAGCAGCACGAAGCTGCCGAGCCAGGTGCCGGACAGCACCAGGAAGTCCCCGACTACGCCCCAGCCGGAACGGTCCGATGGCTGGTTGACCAGGCGCCCGACCTCGTCCGCCGCACGATCGGCGCGCAGGCGCCAGGCATCGAGCAGGTTCTGGTTGAGGTCGAGCTTGTCCTGGACCTCATCGAGGCTCGAACTGATGGCGCCCAGCAACCCACCCTCGACCAGCAGTTCCGGCTTGGCCGGAGTCTCGGCCGGGGCGCTCGGCGCGGGGGCGGCATCCAGCTCGCGGCTGCCCAGCAAGAGCAGCACCCCGAGCAGAATCGCGGTCTTGAGATTCAACACAACGCGGGCTCCTTCAGCAGGGTCTGTAAGGAACTGATCAACAAACGCCCGGCAAGTTCGCCTGGATTGCCCGGCCCTGGCCGCTCATTCGCCGCGATCCTTGACCTGGCGGCAAGTATGTTGTGCCGATATCCGTATTTTTCTGCACGAACCGAAAGCGGACACTGCGCGCCATTGAACTTCAACCGGAGTCGCAGTGATGCCCATTGCCTTGCTCGCGCTGACCCTCAGCGCATTCGCCATCGGGACGACCGAATTCGTCATCGTCGGCTTGTTACCCACCATCGGTGCCGACCTCGGGGTCAGCTTGCCGTCCGCCGGGCTGCTGGTCAGCCTCTACGCCCTCGGGGTAGCCATCGGCGCCCCGGTACTCACCGCCCTGAGCGGCAAGGTTGCGCGCAAGCTCTTGCTGCTGTCGCTGATGGTGCTGTTCACCCTGGGCAACCTCTTGGCCTGGACCGCGCCCAGCTATGAATCCCTGGTGCTGGCACGAATCGTCACCGGCCTGGCCCACGGGGTGTTCTTCTCCATCGGTTCGACCATCGCCACCAGCCTCGTGCCCAAGGAAAAAGCCGCCAGCGCCATCGCCATCATGTTCACCGGACTGACCGTGGCCCTGGTCACCGGCGTTCCCCTGGGTACCTTCATCGGCCAGCACTTTGGCTGGCGCGAAACCTTCCTCGCAGTTTCCGCTCTGGGGGTGATCGCCTTTGTCGGCAGCCTGCTGTACGTGCCGAAGAAGATTACCCACAGCCGCCCGGCCTCGCTGCTGCAGCAGTTGCAAGTACTGAAACAGCCACGCCTGCTGCTGGTCTACGCCATGACCGCGGTTGGCTACGGTGGCTCGTTCATCGCCTTCACCTTCCTGGCGCCGATCCTCCAGGAGATTTCCGGCTTCAGCGCCAGCACCGTGAGCCTGGTGCTGCTGGTGTACGGCGTGTCGGTGGCGGTGGGTAATATCTGGGGCGGCAAACTGGCGGACCGGCGTGGCCCGATCGGCGCGCTGAAGATCATCTTCGCCCTGCTGGCCAGCGTCCTGCTGTTGCTCACCTTCACTGCCGGCAACCCATGGCTGGCGCTGCTTACCGTGCTGCTGTGGGGTGCGGTGGCCTTCGGCAACGTGCCCGGCCTGCAGGTCTATGTGGTGCGCCAGGCCGAACATCACACGCCGCAAGCGGTGGACGTGGCCTCGGGCCTGAACATCGCCGCGTTCAACCTGGGCATCGCCGGCGGCGCCTGGCTAGGCGGCCTGATCGTCGCCCGACTGGGGTTGATCCATACCGCCTGGATCGGTGCGCTGGTGGTGCTGGTGGCCCTGGGCCTGACTGCCCTCAGCGGTCGCCTGGATCGCCGGGACCCGGCCTTCGCGGCAACGACCGGCAACGCTCGGGTCGCAACGGGTCACTGAGGCAGGTTTTGCGCAACGGGGCGCAGCCGAATGGTGGTTTGGCTGCCCCCGGTCGCAAGGCCAGCCGTCCGGCGCTCAGGGGGTGCGGCCGACGCCGAAACGATTGCGGTACTCGCTGGGCGCAAGCCCGGTGATCTTCTTGAACAGGCTGCGAAATGTCGCCGGGTCCTGGTAACCCACGGTCCAGGCGATGTGATCGATGGTGCCGTTGGTGAACTCGAGCATTTCCCGCGCCTTGCCCACTCGCAAGTGCTGGCAGTACTGGGTCGGCTTGAGCCCGGTGGCCGCGCGAAAGCGCCGCAGCAGGGTGCGTTCTTCGAAACCGGCCTGCTGCGCCATCGCCGCCAGCGACACATCCACCGCGCCATTGGCCTGCAACCAGTGCTGCAACTTGAGGATCGCCGCATCGCCGTGGCTGAGGATCGGGGCGAAATTGCTGCCGCACTGGCTGGCGCTGTCGCTGTGCTCCATCACCAGAAAGCGTGCCGTGGCCCTGGCCACTCCTGGCCCCATCAAACGGTCCACCAGGCGCAGCCCCAGCTCGGCCCAGGCCATCAGGCCGGCAGTGGTGATCAGGTCGCCATCGTCGACTATGGGCTGCTCGGCCTCGAGCCGCACCTGTGGATAACGGGCCGCGAAGGCCTTGGCCGAGGTCCAATGGGTGGTGGCGCTGCGCCCGTCGAGCAAACCGCTCTCGGCCAGCATGATCGACCCCACGCAGACGCCCCCCAGGGTCGCCCCGGCGGCATGCTGCTGGCGCAACCAGTGGACCAGGGGCGCAGAGACCTGGCTGGCGCAGAAACCGGCCAGCGCCGGTGGGATCACCAGCGCCTGCAACCCGTCGCCAGCGCCTTGCAGGCTGTCGTATACCCGCGCCGGAGCCTGCTCGGCATCCACCTGCCAATGACTGACCCGCAGCAGCGGCAGGTGCCCGCCGGGCTGCTCGCCGGCTACCCGGTTGGCCACCGCGAACAGGTCGGTCAGGCCATGCACCGCGGCCATCTGCACGCCCGGATAAAGCAGCACGCCCAGCTCGGCGACCGCGCCTTGAATAGCCACTGTCAGTTTTCCCCCTGTTTATGTCGATGCGGCCAATCCTCGAAGCGCTGCTGCGTGCCGATACTGGGCCCCAGGTCGAACACTCACTTGGAGACAACCCCATGGCCAGACAGGCACTCATCGTAATCGATATCCAGAACGACTACTTCGTCGGCGGCAAATGGCCGCTGGTAGGGGTCGAGGCCGCTGCCAACAACGCCGCTCGGCTGATCCGGGCCTTTCGCCAGAAAGCCGCGCCGGTGGTGCACATTCGCCACGAATTTGCCTCCGCCGACGCGCCGTTCTTCACCCCTGGCTCGGAAGGTGCTCAGTTACATGCCAAGGTCCGCAACCAGGGCGATGAACCGGTGGTGCTCAAGCACTACGTCAACGCATTCCGCGAAACCGAATTGCAAACGATCCTCCAGCGGCAAGGCATCGAGGAACTGGTGATCGTCGGCAACATGAGCCACATGTGCGTGGAAGGCACCGCCCGGGCCGCCGCCGACCTGGGTTACCCGGTGCAGGTGATCGACGACGCCTGCGCCACCCTGGACCTGGAGTTCAACGGCAGGCAGGTGCCCGCGGCCCAGGTGCAGAGCGCCGTGATGGCGGCCCTGGCATTCGCCTATGCCAGGGTCCTGTGCACCGATGAGTTCCTGGCGTCAGCCTGACACTCCCGAAGTTCCAGCGGTGCGTTCGCAGGTTGCCCGGGACAATGGGCAACCTGTAACGGACGCTACCCAGCACAACTAGACGGCAGCACTGGCTGAACTGTCGCTCAACTAACGAAGATCAAGCTGGCGCTCAACTTGAAGGCAATCATGAGAATGAGTTTCATTAGTTGTGACAAGTTTAATCAAACAGAAAATTAATTTAACAATCCATGAATCGATTCTATTAAATGGAATTAAAAACAAGCCAGCTATTCAGTA
>NZ_JBJJLO010000064.1:0-36563 GCF_046230915.1 Pseudomonas sp. KCJK8993 | reverse complement strand
GGCGTGGGATGGAAGAGATGAGTGGCGGTTCTTCCCCCATCCCCAAGGGTGGTCCCTGCGGTTGGATGCTGTCGCCCCCGATCGTCAACCCGCCGCAAGCGGCCATCCTGGGCATGCACAACATCATCCAGCGTCCTATGGCGATCAATGGCCAAGTGGTCATTCGTCCGATGATGTACCTGGCACTGTCCTACGATCACCGCCTGATCGACGGTAAAGAAGCCGTGTCGTTCCTGGTGACCATCAAGAATCTGCTGGAAGACCCGGCGCGTCTGCTCCTGGACATCTAAAAAGCAGTTGCAGGTCGCAAGCGCCAAGCCACTGCCTCTAGGCAGTGGTTTGGAGCCTATGGCTTGCAGCTTCTAGCTTGCCGCTAAAAGGAACCTTTTATGACTCAGAAATTCGACGTGGTAGTGATTGGTGCGGGCCCAGGTGGTTATGTTGCCGCCATCAAGGCCGCACAGCTTGGTCTGACGACTGCCTGCATCGAGAAGTACACCGACAAGGAGGGCAAGCTGGCCCTCGGCGGTACTTGCCTGAACGTCGGTTGCATTCCTTCCAAGGCTCTGCTGGACAGTTCCTGGAAATTCCACGAGGCCCAGGACGGCTTTGCCATCCACGGTATCAGCCACTCCGGCGTGAGCATGGACGTACCGGCCATGGTCGGCCGCAAGGCCAACATCGTCAAAGGCCTGACCAGCGGTGTCGCCACCCTGTTCAAGGCCAATGGCGTCACTTCGATCCAGGGCCACGGCAAGCTGCTGGCCGGCAAGAAGGTCGAAGTCACCAAGCCTGACGGCTCGGTCGAAGTGATCGAAGCCGAAAACGTGATCCTGGCTCCAGGTTCGCGTCCGATCGACATTCCACCGGCTCCGGTCGACCAGAACGTGATCGTGGATTCCACCGGCGCCCTTGAATTCCAGGCAGTGCCCAAGCGCCTGGGTGTGATCGGCGCTGGCGTCATCGGCCTGGAACTGGGTTCGGTCTGGTCGCGCCTGGGCGCACAAGTGACCGTCCTGGAAGCCCTGGACACCTTCCTGATGGCCGCTGACACCGCGGTTTCCAAGGAAGCGCTGAAGACCCTGACCAAGCAAGGCCTGGACATCAAGCTGGGTGCTCGCGTGACCGGCTCCAAGGTCAATGGCGAAGAAGTCGTGGTGACCTACACCGACGCCAATGGCGAGCAGAACATCACTTTCGACAAGCTGATCGTTGCCGTTGGTCGTCGTCCGGTGACCACTGATCTGCTGGCTGCCGACTGCGGCGTGACCCTGGACGAGCGCGGTTTCGTGCACGTCGACGATCACTGCGCCACCACCGTACCGGGCGTCTACGCCATCGGTGACGTGGTGCGCGGCATGATGCTGGCGCACAAGGCCTCGGAAGAGGGCATCATGGTCGCCGAGCGCATCAAGGGCCATAAGGCTCAGATGAACTACGACCTGATCCCCTCGGTTATCTATACTCACCCGGAAATCGCGTGGGTCGGTAAAACCGAGCAGGCCTTGAAAGCTGAAGGCGTAGAAGTTAACGTCGGCACCTTCCCGTTCGCCGCCAGCGGCCGTGCCATGGCAGCCAACGACACCGGCGGTTTCGTCAAGGTCATCGCCGATGCCAAGACTGATCGCGTATTGGGCGTCCACGTGATTGGCCCAAGCGCTGCGGAACTGGTTCAGCAAGGTGCGATCGGCATGGAATTCGGCACCAGCGCCGAAGACCTGGGCATGATGGTTTTCTCCCATCCGACCCTGTCCGAAGCCCTGCACGAAGCAGCCCTGGCTGTGAATGGCACCGCCATCCACATCGCCAACCGCAAGAAACGCTAAGCAATAATAAGAAACCACGGCGGTTGGCCCGTCGTGAGCCTTGTGCGCAAGACTCACCGCGGAATATCCGCTGGACTCGACCTCTCAGGGTAGCGCCACACACTGGACCGGGGCCCAGGCTCCGGAACCCAGGTGTGGCGCTGGTTTGAGAGTAGCGGTCACAGGTGGTGCGGCACTCATCTGGAGTGCAGCGCCGAATGCGCAGTACCTAACGAAGACGGTAAAAAGCATGAATCTTCACGAGTATCAGGGTAAGCAGCTGTTCGCTGAATACGGCCTGCCAGTATCCAAAGGCTACGCGGTAGACACCCCGGAAGAAGCAGCAGAAGCTTGCGACAAGATTGGCGGCTCCGAGTGGGTTGTCAAAGCCCAGGTTCACGCCGGTGGTCGCGGTAAAGCGGGCGGCGTCAAGCTGGTTCGCAACAAGGAAGACGCCAAGGCATTCGCACAGCAGTGGCTGGGCAAGCGTCTGGTGACCTATCAGACTGACGCCAATGGCCAGCCTGTCACCAAGATCCTGGTTGAATCGTGCACTGATATCGCTAAAGAGCTGTACCTGGGCGCTGTCGTTGACCGTTCCAGCCGTCGCATCGTGTTCATGGCTTCCACCGAAGGTGGCGTGGACATCGAGAAGATCGCTCACGACACTCCAGAAAAAATTCTCAAGGCCACTATCGATCCACTGGTTGGCGCCCAGCCATTCCAGGGTCGCGAGCTGGCATTCCAGCTGGGTCTGGAAGGCAAGCAAGTTGCCCAGTTCGCCAAGATCTTCGTAGGTCTGGCCAAACTGTTCCAGGATCACGATCTGGCCCTGCTGGAAGTGAACCCACTGGTCATCAAGGCCGACGGCGATCTGCACTGCCTGGACGCGAAGATCAACATCGACGCCAACGCCATGTACCGCCAGCCTAAGCTGAAGACCTTCCACGATCCGTCCCAGGACGATCCGCGCGAAGCTCACGCTGCCAAGTTCGAACTGAACTACGTAGCCCTGGACGGCAACATCGGTTGCATGGTCAACGGTGCTGGCCTGGCCATGGGCACCATGGACATCGTCAACCTGCACGGCGGCAAGCCAGCCAACTTCCTCGACGTAGGTGGTGGTGCTACCAAAGAGCGCGTGACCGAAGCCTTCAAGATCATCCTGTCCGACGCCAACGTCGCTGCAGTACTGGTCAACATCTTCGGCGGCATCGTTCGCTGCGACATGATTGCCGAAGGCATCATCGGCGCCGTGAAAGAAGTCGGCGTGAAAATCCCGGTTGTTGTTCGCCTCGAAGGCAACAACGCTGAACTGGGCGCTAAAGTACTGGCAGAAAGCGGCCTGAACATCATCGCTGCTACCAGCCTGACCGACGCTGCTCAACAAGTTGTCAAAGCTGCGGAGGGCAAATAATGAGCGTCCTGATCAATAAAGACACCAAGGTTATCTGCCAAGGTATCACCGGTTCGCAGGGTAGCTTCCACACCCAGCAAGCCATCGAATACGGCACCCAGATGGTCGGTGGCGTAACCCCAGGCAAAGGCGGCACCGAGCACCTGGGCCTGCCGGTGTTCAACACCGTCAAGGACGCTGTAGCTGCCACTGGCGCCACCGCCAGCGTGATCTACGTTCCAGCTCCTTTCTGCAAGGACTCGATCCTGGAAGCGGCTTTCGGCGGCATCAAGCTGATCGTCTGCATCACCGAAGGCATCCCTACCCTGGACATGCTGGACGCTAAAGTTAAGTGCGACGAACTGGGCGTGACCCTGATCGGCCCTAACTGCCCAGGCGTGATCACTCCGGGCGAATGCAAGATCGGCATCATGCCAGGTCACATTCACTTGCCAGGCAAGGTCGGTATCGTTTCCCGTTCCGGCACCCTGACCTATGAAGCCGTCAAGCAGACCACTGACGCCGGTTTCGGCCAGTCCACCTGCGTCGGCATCGGTGGTGACCCGATTCCAGGCTCCAACTTCATCGACATCCTGAAGCTGTTCCAGGAAGACCCGAAGACCGAGGCGATCGTGATGATCGGCGAGATCGGCGGTTCGGCTGAAGAAGAAGCGGCTGCCTACATCAAGGCCAACGTGACCAAGCCGGTTGTTTCCTACATCGCTGGTGTGACTGCTCCTCCGGGCAAGCGCATGGGCCACGCAGGTGCGATCATCTCCGGCGGCAAAGGCACTGCGGACGAGAAGTTCGCTGCCCTGCAAGACGCTGGCGTGAAAACCGTGCGTTCGCTGGCAGACATCGGCAAGGCCCTGGCCGAGCTGACTGGCTGGACTGTCAAGTAAGCCTCTCGCTTAGCTTGCAGCCCTGCTGACAAAGGCCACCTTCGGGTGGCCTTTGTGCTTTCTGCGACCCGCCAGCAGCCCAGGGCCGGAGCTGGAGCGAGGAGGGGATTAATACCCGCGGAAATATAGTTTCAAAAAAGCGACATTTGCGATGTCGCATATAAGAAAATTCGCACCGCGGCGGTGCGTTCGTCTTACAGATTCGTTACGCTAGCTGCCTCTTTGATGTGTTTGCTACCCACAAGGCTGCGGCACGCTAAACGGGTCAGTCCTATACGGATTGACAGCATTTCCCTCACCCCAAAGGGAAATCCCTCTCTAAATTCCGATTCAGTAGTGTGGTATTTCCTTAATGAAAGTGTTGAAAGGCCAGGACATCCTGGCGCTCGGATTCATGACCTTCGCCCTCTTCGTCGGGGCCGGCAACATCATCTTCCCGCCTATCGTCGGCTTGCAGTCCGGACCTAATGTCTGGATGGCGGCGCTGGGCTTCCTGATCACCGCGGTCGGCCTGCCAGTGATCACCGTGGTGGCCCTGGCCAAGGTCGGCGGTGCCATGGACTCCCTGAGCAGCCCCATCGGCAAGGTCGCCGGCGGCCTGTTGGCGGCAGTGAGCTACCTGGCCGTGGGCCCGTTGTTCGCCACCCCGCGCACGGCCACCGTATCCTTCGAAGTAGGCTTGGCCCCGCTGACTGGCGAAAGCCCGCTGGCGCTGGCGCTCTACAGCACCGCCTACTTCCTGCTGGTGTTCTTCATCTCCCTGTACCCGGGACGCCTGCTGGATACCGTCGGGCGTTTCCTGGCCCCGCTGAAGATCATCGCCCTGGCGGTCCTGGGCATTGCAGCCTTCGCCCTGCCGGCAGGTGGCATTGGCCAGGCCACTCCGGAATACGTAGCGGCGCCGTTCTCCCAAGGCTTCATCAATGGCTACCTGACCATGGATACCCTGGGCGCGCTGGTGTTCGGCATCGTCATCGTCAACGCCATCCGTTCCCGTGGGGTGGAGTCGCCGCGGCTGATCACCCGTTATGCGGTGATCGCCGGCCTGATTGCCGGTGTTGGCCTGGCGCTGGTCTACGTCAGCCTGTTCCGCCTGGGCTCTGGTAGCCATGAAGTGGCCGTCGGTGCCACCAACGGCGCGGCAGTGTTGCATGCCTATGTGCAGCACACCTTCGGTTCACTGGGCAGTGGTTTCCTCGCGGTGCTGATCTCCCTGGCGTGCCTGGTGACCGCCGTCGGCCTGACTTGTGCCTGTGCCGAATATTTCAGCCGGGTCTTGCCGCTGTCCTACAAGACCCTGGTAGTGATCCTCGCGGGCTTCTCGCTGGTGGTGTCGAACCTGGGCCTGACCAAGCTGATCGCATTCTCGATCCCGGTGCTGACCGCCATCTATCCGCCATGCATCGTCCTGGTGGCCCTGAGCTTCTGCAAGGACTTCTGGCAGGATCAGCGCCGCATCGTCGGCCCGGTGATGCTGGTATCGTTCATCTTCGGCTTGATCGACGCCATCAAGGGCACCGCGTTTGCCGGTCTCATTCCCAGCCAACTGTCCCACCTGCCGCTGAGCGAGCAGGGCCTGGCCTGGCTGGTGCCTTCGGTGATCGTCCTGGCGCTGGCCGTGGTCTGCGATCGCCTGCTGGGCAAGCCCAGCGAAGCCCTGGCTTGATTTGAGCTGAGCCCGCCGGCCGTCATGAGCGGCCGGCCAGCGCTGATGAAAAATGCCCCGTATCCATCGATACGGGGCATTTTTCATGGGCCTTGCGCGGTGCCTTTTTCTCCGGCGGGGCGTCGAAACAATGCTCCTAGCCTCCGCCAATGCCTACAGGAATTTGCATGTCGTTCATCCAAGCCAACCAGATCCACCTATTGGCCGCCCTCTGGTTCATCGTCTGCTGGGGCGGGTATACCCGCTACGCCACCTGGAAAGGCCGCGACACACCTTGCCTGGCCAGCGTCCTGCACCTGTATCGCGAAGACTGGATGCGCCGCATGCTGTTGCGGGATAACCGCATCGCCGATGCCAGTGTGATCGGTAACCTGGAGCGCAATGCTTCGTTCTTCGCCTCCAGTACCCTGATCATCCTGGCCGGCATCATCACTGTGCTGGGAGCATCGGAGCGCGCGGTCTCGCTGCTGGCGGACATTCCCATGGTCCAGCAGGCATCCCAGGGCATGTCAGAGATCAAGCTGCTGTGCCTGGCGCTGGTGTTCGTCTATGCCTTCTTCACCTTCAGCTGGTGCATGCGCCAGTACAACTTCGCCGCGGTGCTGGTGGGGTCGGCGCCGATGATCGGCGAACGGCATGTGTCCGAACAGGAGCGCAAGGCCTTTGCCTCCCGCGCCGCGCGGGTGATCTCCATGGCGGCCAACCAGTTCAACTTTGGTTTGCGTTCCTATTATTTCGGCATGAGCATGCTGGCCTGGTTCGTCAGTCCCTGGCTATTCATGCTGATGAGTGCGGGGGTGGTGTTTGTCCTGTATCGCCGGGAGTTTCATTCCGACGTACTTGAGGTCATGGTTTATACCCCGACGGAACCCCCTCTGGTCGATAGCGGCAAAGATCCCGTGTGAGCGGTGAGGGCTGAGTGACTTGTTGCCCGGTTAAAAGGAAGTGGTCAATGAGCCGTTCACGTGTCCTGAAGTATTTGTGCTGGTCGTTCTTGCTGTTGTCGGGCTGCCGGATGCAAACCCTGTATCTCAATGGTGAAGCGCGGGGCCGGGTGGTGGATGCATTGAGCGGCCTGCCGATCGCCGGTGCCAGGGGCACCTTGTGTGGCGGGGAGTTCCTCACCGCTGAGGACGGCAGTTTCCAGCTTGATCCGGCAATGGATTGGGAATGGGTGATGCTGCTGGCCGGTCGCTCGCCACGGGACACCCCGCACCCTTGCCCCATGCGTATTGCCGCGGCGGATTACCAGACTCGCCAATGGGTGGCGCCCTTTACCGCCAACTATGACTTTCCCATCAGCTTGTTGCCTGCTTCCAGTGCCTTGCGCTATGCGCTGCCTGCGGCGCAGAACCCTTCCATGGCGTCCAGTGTGCTGCAAGCCGAACCGCGCCCGGATGAAGTGTTCCAGAGCCCAGGCTCCTGAGCCGCGCTGCTTAGTTGCTTAACCGGTAACTAAGCAGCGTTGTATTGGCGCTGTTTGCGCACAGAACAAAGCCCGCACTTGGCGGGCTTTGTTCTGTGTTGCGCTAAGACCGAATTAGTTGGTCTTGGGGGCTGCTTCCTTGGCGCTTTCTTCAACAGCGGCCTTGTTGGATTCAGCCTGATCTTTGGCTGCTTCGGCGTTTTCTTTCGCCGCTTCGTTCACTTTATCCTGAGCTTCGTTCATTTTCTGTTGAGCTTGCTCAGCGTGTTGATTGGCATCTTGAGCTTTGTCCTCGGATTTCTTGTCGCAGGCAGCCAGACCGAGGGAAGCGGTCAGCATCAGGGCAATAGCTAAAGTCTTACGCATGGGGTGTTTCTCCTGAGTGAAGATATCTACTGGCCGTTCGATCATGACCTTGTGAGTTAAGTTCCTTGGCTGCGCAGATATATTAAAGATTGATGTCACGGAACTTTTTTCAGAGTTGTCGAGCGCACATTCCTGATAATAACTAGAGGCATTCGCCATGGTGCAAGATCTTATTTTCGAACGAGCGCAACGCTTTATTTCCGCATTGCGCCATTGCCAAGTACTGGGTATCGGCGTCCATAGCGCCTCCCCCGAGGGGCTGACCCTGACCTTGCCCTATAGCCCGCAAATCGTTGGCGACCCCCAGAGCGGGGTCATCCATGGCGGGGCCTTGACCACGCTGATGGACACCGCCTGCGGCCTGGCCACCCTTTGTGTACTGCCGGAGTTCGAGGTGTGTCCGACCCTGGACCTACGCATAGACTATATGCACCCGGCGCAACCGCATCAGGCCGTGCACGGGTTTGCCCAGTGTTACAGGGTCACCACCGATGTGATCTTCACCCGCGGTTTTGCCTACCAGGACGATCCCGAGCATCCGCTGGCCCATGTGGTAGGAACTTTCATGCGCATGGGCAAGGGCTTGCCGGGTGCCTCCGCTGCCAGGAAGGGGGAGCGGCCATGAGCGAGGATCTCAAGACCCTGCTGGAGCAGGCCCACCGCCAGGGCGATTACGCAGCTTTGCTGCAGCGCATTCCCTACGCCGCGTTGATCGGTATCGAGTGCTCGCGCCTGGGCGATGAGCTGCTGTTTCGCCTGCCGGCCAACAAGGACAACATCGGCAATCCCTTGTTGCCGGCGCTGCATGGCGGGGTAATCGCCGGTTTCATGGAATTGGCGGCAGCCCTGCACTTGTTGATCTTCACCGGTTCTCCCGAGGTGCCGAAGATCATCGACTTTTCCCTGGACTACCTGAGCGCCGGGCGCTTTCGCGACACCTTCGCCCGTTGCCAGGTATGCCGCCAGGGGCGGCGGGTGGCCAATGTCGCGATTACGGCGTGGCAGAGCACTGCCGACGAGCCGATCGCCACCGCTCGTGCACATTTCAAGATCCAGGATCGGACCGGCTCTTGAAATCTGCCGAGTGATCCCCACTTTCATGTCATCCCGCCGCTCACCGCTCCCGGAGTGCGGCCAATGCCATCTGATTGGAGTTTGATGACCATGAGTGTGGAAACTCAAAAGGAAACCCTGGGCTTCCAGACCGAGGTGAAGCAACTGCTGCACCTCATGATCCATTCGTTGTATTCCAACAAGGAAATCTTCCTGCGCGAGCTCATCTCGAACGCCTCCGACGCGGTCGACAAGTTGCGTTTTGAAGCCCTGTCCAAGCCCGAGTTGCTGGAAGGTGGCGCCGAACTGAAAATCCGCGTGAGCTTCGACAAGGACGCCAAGACCGTCACTCTCGAAGACAACGGCATCGGCATGAGCCGTGACGATGTGATCACCCACCTGGGTACGATCGCCAAGTCCGGCACCGCCGATTTCATGAAGAACCTCACCGGCGACCAGAAGAAGGATTCGCACCTGATCGGCCAGTTCGGCGTCGGGTTCTATTCCGCGTTCATCGTCGCCGACCAGGTCGACGTGTTCAGCCGCCGTGCCGGCCTCGCTGCCAGCGAAGGCGTGCACTGGTCCTCCAAGGGTGAAGGCGAGTTCGAAGTCGCCACCATCGACAAGGTCGAGCGCGGCACCCGCATCGTCCTGCACCTGAAGTCCGGCGAAGACGAATTCGCCGACGGCTGGCGCCTGCGCAACATCATCAAGAAGTACTCCGACCACATCGCCCTGCCAATCGAACTGCCCAAGGAAGCCGCGGCTGCCGAAGGCGAAGAGCAGCCGGCGCTGGAGTGGGAAACCGTCAACCGTGCCAGCGCCCTGTGGACCCGTCCGCGTACCGAGATCAAGGACGAGGAATACCAGGAGTTCTACAAGCACATCGCCCACGATTTCGAGAACCCGCTGAGCTGGAGCCACAACAAGGTCGAAGGCAAGCTGGAATACAGCTCGCTGCTCTACGTACCGGCCCGCGCGCCGTTCGACCTATACCAGCGCGAAGCGCCGAAAGGCCTGAAGCTGTACGTGCAGCGCGTGTTCGTGATGGACCAGGCCGAGTCGTTCCTGCCGCTGTACCTGCGCTTCATCAAGGGCGTGGTGGACTCCAACGACCTGTCGCTGAACGTGTCGCGGGAAATCCTGCAGAAAGACCCGATCATCGATTCCATGAAGTCGGCGCTGACCAAGCGCGTGCTGGACATGCTGGAAAAACTGGCGAAGAACGAGCCTGAGCAATACAAGGGCTTCTGGAAGAACTTCGGCCAGGTGATGAAGGAAGGCCCGGCCGAAGACTTCGCCAACAAGGAAAAGATCGCCGGCCTGCTGCGCTTCGCTTCCACCCAGGGCGACGACGGCGAGCAGAATGTTGCCTTGGCCGAGTACCTGGCGCGTGCCAAGGAAGGCCAGGACAAGATCTACTTCCTCACCGGCGAATCCTACGCCCAGGTCAAGAACAGCCCGCACCTGGAAGTCTTCCGCAAGAAAGGCATCGAAGTGCTGCTGCTCACCGACCGGATCGACGAGTGGCTGATGAGCTACCTCAACGAGTTCGACGGCAAGAGCTTTGTCGACGTGGCGCGTGGTGACCTGGACCTGGGCAACCTGGACTCCGAAGAAGACAAGAAGGCCGCCGAGGAAGTCGCCAAGAGCAAGGAAGGCCTGGTGGAGCGGATCAAGACCGCCCTGGGCGAGAGCGTCAGCGAAGTGCGGGTTTCCCACCGCCTGACCGATTCGCCGGCGATCCTGGCGATCGGCGAGCAGGACCTGGGCCTGCAGATGCGCCAGATCCTCGAGGCGAGCGGGCAGAAGGTGCCGGACTCCAAGCCGATCTTCGAATTCAACCCAAGCCACCCGTTGATCGAGAAACTCGACGGTGAGCAGAGCGAAGAGCGTTTTGGCGACCTGTCGCACATCCTCTTCGACCAGGCGGCGCTGGCGGCCGGTGATAGCTTGAAAGACCCGGCGGCTTATGTCCGCCGGTTGAACAAGCTCCTGGTCGAGCTGTCGGTTTAAGCAAGTAGCAGGAAAAACCCGCCCTAACGGCGGGTTTTTTCATTCTGGTGTCCCTTTACTGGAGGAGCTGAATCATGAGTCAAATCACTGTGCGTTCCGTGGTGTATCAGATCGATGGGCAACCCTATGAAGGGCGCCTGGCCTTCGATGCCGCCCACAAGGGCGCTCGCCCGGGCCTGCTGATGGCGCCGAACTGGATGGGGGTTACCGCCGGCGCGGAGAAGATCGCCGAGGCTGTCGCTGCCAAGGGTTATGTGGTGCTGGTCGCCGATCTCTACGGGCAGGCGCTGAGGCCTCGTGACTTCAACGAAGCGGGGGCGGCGATGACCCCGTTGAAGGATGACCGGGCGCTGCTGCGCCAGCGCATGCAGGCCTCGTTCGCGGCCTTGCAGGCTCAGGGGGAGGCGGCAGTCGACACCTCGAAGCTGGCGACCTTCGGTTTCTGCTTCGGTGGCTGCTGTGCCCTGGAGCTGGCCCGTAGCGGCGCGCCGGTGAAGGCGGCAGTGTCTTTCCACGGCACCCTGGACACTCCCGAGCCCGCCGATGCGCGCAATATCAAGGGCGCTGTGTTGGTGCTGCATGGGGCGGCCGATCCGTTCGTGGCCAAGGAGCAACTGCCGGCTTTCGAGGCGGAGATGGATGCCGCCGGGGTGGACTGGCAACTGGTGAGCTACGGTGGCGCGGTGCATTCCTTCACCGATACCCATGCCAATGTGCCGGGCAAGATGATGTACGACGCCAAGATCTCCAGCCGGGCCTTCGCCACCATGCATCACCTGCTCGAAGAAGTGTTCCAGGGCTGACAGCCGTCCTGCGCCCGCCGCGACCCGTCCATCGGCCGTGGCGGGCAGGGGGCTCAGCGTTTGCCAGGTGGCAGCTCGATCCGCTCGCTTTCTCCCGGGACCTGCGGCCAGTCCCCGGCCGCCCAGCGTCGGCGGGCCTCGTCGATCAGGGCCGGATCGCTGGCGACGAAGTTCCAGTTGATGCGGCGTGGCCCATCCAGGGGCGCGCCACCGATCAACACCGCATGGCAATCGCTTTCGGCGAACAGGGTCGCGGTTTCGCCTTCCGGCAGGATCACCAGCGCATTCAGCTCCACCGGCTGGCCATCCAGCTGGGCCTCGCCTGCCAGCACGTACAGTGCCCGTTCCTGATGCTCGGTAGGAATCAGCAGGCTGGTGGCGGTTTGCAGCTGCAGTTCGGCGTACAGGGTCGGTGACAGTACCGGCACTGGCGACTCCAGGCAGAAGCCATGGCCGGCGATCATGCGGATGCTCACGCCGAGGTTGTCGTTCACCGGCAGGCTGGCGGCGGGGTGATGGCTATAGTGCCCCGGCCCCTGTTCCTGCTCCCGGGGTGAAGCCAGCCATACCTGCAGCCCATGCATGCGCCGCTCCCGGTCCAGTTGCGCCGGTGGCGTGCGCTCGACGTGGGCGATGGCGCTGCCGGCGGTCATCCAGCTGACGTCCCCGGCCTCCACGACCTGATCCGAGCCCAGGCTATCCTTGTGCTGGATCTGCCCGCTGAACAAGTAGGTCAGGGTGGACAGGCCGATATGCGGATGCTGGCGGATGTTCATGCCCTGGCCCGCCGGATAGGTGGTTTCCAGCATGTGGTCGAAGAACACGAAAGGCCCGACGCTGCGGCATTGCGCCGAGGGCAGGGGGCGGAGGATGGGCTGGCCTTCGACGTCCTCGGCACGGGGACGGATCACGAGGGGGAAATTCATGGCGGGCTCCAGGCTGGTCGGGTTATGCCCGGGAGCATAACCCGCTTGCCCGAGCCACGCGCTACTGGCTGAAGGCGCCTTCGGAGAGGTGGGTCTCGATGCTCACTTCGCTGGTGGTCATCAGCTTGTGGATCGGGCAGCGATCGGCCACTCGATGCAGTTCTTCGCGCTGGGCATCGGTGAGCACGCCCTTGAGGGTCAGCTTTACGTGCAGGGCGTACTTGCCCTTGGGTTCCTCGCTGTTGTCATGCTTGATCTCCACCGTGACGCCGGTGAGCGGGATGTTCTTTTTCTGCGCATAGAGCTTGAGGGTCAGGGCCTTGCAGGCCCCCAGCGCGGCGTCGAAGTAATCATGGGGCTCGGGAGCGGTGCCTTCGCCACCTGCGGATTTGGGCAGGTCGGTGAAGAAGTGGTGGTCGTCCACCTGGATGCTGTGGCGGTAACCTTCGCTGGACTCGGTGTTGACGGTGATGGTCATGGCAAACCTCAGGCAGTGATTGATGGAATCAGGCATTAAAGGTGCTGAAGTTATAGAGCATCGCACGACTCGAGTGTTCCCCATTTGCTGAACCTGCGACCTGGCGCCACGGTCTATCCTGCTTCGATCCTCGGGAGTCAGGGCGGTGCACTGGAGCCATTTTCACGCAAGCTGTCTGTCTGTTCTGCTGATGCTGCCCCTGGCCGCGGCCCACGCACGGGACTACATCTACAGCGATGCGCACCTGCACTATGTCGATTTCTTCCAGGAAACCCAGGGCATGCAGGCCTTGCTCGAGGCCATGGACGACAACCGGATCGAGCAGGCGATGATCTCCGGGATCCCAGTGGCCAAGAAATGGCACGAGGACGAACCCAAGCGCCCGCGCTACTACGCCGGGGATGACGCCGGTGCCTACTGGTACAGCGCCACCGATGTGCTGGTGGCCGCCGCGGTCAAGCAACTACCGGTCGAGCAAAGCCGGCGCCTGCATCCGTTCCTTTCGGGGTTCAATCCCAACGACAAGAATTCCGCCGCCCATATCCAGCGCATGCTCGATCTCGATCCAGGGTTGTGGCAGGGCATCGGCGAAGTCTTCACGCGCCATGATGATCTCACCGCGCTGATCGATGGCGATACGCCACGGGCCAACAACGAGGCCATGGCCAAGGTCTATCGCCTGGCGGCGGAGCATGATCTGCCTGTGCTGCTGCATTCGAACATCACGTCCAAGCGCGAGCGCAATCCCCTGTACCTGGCAGAGATCGAGGAGGCCTTGGGCCAACATCCGCAAACCCGGTTCATCTGGGCCCACGCCGGCACCAGCGCGGAAATCCATCGTCACCAGGAGCGCCTCAAGTTCCTGCTGCCGACCCTGGAGCGGTTGCTGGAGCGCTACCCCAACCTCTACATAGACCTGTCCTGGAGCCTGCTCACTCCCTATCTGCTGGACGAGCAGGGTACCCCGCGCCGGGAATGGCTGCGCTTGGTGGAGCGCTTTGCGGAGCGCTTCATGCTGGGTTCGGATATGGTCGGGCGTTTCGACAAGCTGGGGCGGGAGCTGCACGGCTTTGATGGGTTCCTCGATGCCCTGCCGGCCGAGGTGGCCCGCAAGGTGGCCCATGACAATTTCCTGGCCGTGCTCCCGGCTTCCCGCTGAGCCACTGTCCAGGCTGATTGTCATCAGCCTGTCACCCTTTATTCATATGCTCGCGCCATCTCAATCAAGGAGCGCGATATGCATTTCACTCGTTCGAGCGTCCTGGCGGCGCTGATGATCGTCAGCGGCCTGGCCAGTGCCGATGTCCGCATTGAAGGGCCCGTGGAGTACGGCGTGTTCGAAGGCCCCGCGGCCGAGCTGCAATCGGGGGAGCGGGTGCTGCGTCGCAGCAACGAGAAGATCCAGCAGGCGACCGTGGTACCGGCCCGGTTGGGCACCAAGTTCGGCATGCGCTACCAACTGCTGGGCAAGGTCGCCGATGGCCAGCCGCTGACTCTGTTGTACCTGACGCCGGGCATTCGCACTCCCGATGGGTTGCGCCATGACAAGCTGGAAGTGACCCAGAAGCTGGTGCCCAATGCTCCTCAGGATGTGATGGCCTACGAGTTCACGGAAAACCACGAAGTGGTGCCGGGTGAATGGCACTTTATGGTGTTCCAGGGCGACCGTTTGTTGGCAGAACAGCGATTTTCGGTGCGCTGAATCGTTTTATGCCCAGGTATCGAAGTACTTAGGCGTTTTGATATCACTTTTTCGTCTTACGCAAATTTCATCCGGCCCGATACCGTCTAAGAGCACCCTGCTGCAAGATCTTGCAGCGCTCTAGGAAGGAGCCAGAGGAATGAGCCTCAGAAGTCTGAATATTGCGCCACGGGCAAGCCTGGGTTTTGGTTTGCTGGCGCTCATGGTGTTTATCCTCGGGGCATTCGCCCTGATGCAAATGGCCAACATGCGCCAGCAGTCCGATGAGGTGGAGAGTAATTGGCTGCCCAGTGTCATGTTCGTTGGCGATATGAACCAGGACCTGTTGCGGATCCGCGCCTTGACCTTGCGCCTGCTGCTCAATCGCGAGCCGCAGGCGATCACCCAGAACGAAACCAAGATCAACGACATCAAGAAAGGCCTGGGCATCGCCCAGGGACGCTATGAGTCGCTGATCGTATTGCCCCAGGAGCGGGTGCTGTTCGACCGCTTCAAGTCCGCGGAGAAACGCTATCTGGAGCATCAGGCCCAGGTCATGGCGTTGTCCAGCCAGAACCGGGTGGAGGAGGCGGTCAAGGTCGTCAACGGCGAGATGAGCCAGCTGGCCGACGAGCTGGCCGCGACCCTGCACGACTTGGTCGAACTGAACAAGCAGAGCGCCACCCAGGCCACCGACCTGGCCCAGGAGGTGTTCAGCAAGTCACGGGTCTGGGTGGTGATCATGATTGTGGTGGCCGCGCTGGTGACCGTCGCCCTGGCGCTGCTGCTGACCCGCAGCATCGTCCTGCCCCTGGCGCAATCGTTGAGCGTGGCCGAGGTCGTGGCTGGCGGCGACCTGACCGGCGATATCCGGGTGAGCGGCAAGGATGAGCCGGCGCGCTTGCTTCATGCGCTCAAGGCCATGCAGCAGAGTCTGCGGGAAACCATCAAGCGTATCTCCGATTCTTCCAGCCAGCTGGCCTCGGCCTCGGAAGAGCTCAGCAGCGTGACCGAGGATGCGACCCGGGGCCTGCACCAGCAGAACCTGGAAATCGAACAGGCGGCCACGGCGGTGAACCAGATGACCGCGGCGGTGGAGGAGGTGGCCAGCAATGCCGTGGCCACGTCCCAGGCTTCCCGGGAGTCCGACCGGATCGCCAAGCATGGGCGCGAGCAGGTGCAGCAGACGGTGCTGTCCATCGAGTCCCTGGCGCAGGATGTGACGGCCAACGCCAACCAGGTGGAGGAACTGGCCCAGAAAGTCTATGGCATCAGCAAGGTACTGGAAGTGATTCGCGCCATTGCCGAGCAGACCAACCTGCTGGCCCTGAATGCGGCCATCGAAGCGGCGCGGGCCGGGGATGCCGGGCGCGGTTTCGCGGTGGTGGCCGACGAGGTGCGGGCCCTGGCCCATCGAACCCAGCAATCGACCCAGGAAATCGAACAGATGATCGGTGGCATCCAGCAGGGCACCGACCTGGCGGTCAATTCCATGCAGCAGAGCAACAGCCGCGCCCGCTCGACCCTGGAAGTGGCCAAGGCGGCCGGCCAGGCCCTGGAGGAGATCGCCTCGGCCTTCACCGAGATCAACGAGCGCAACACTGTCATCGCCAGTGCCTCGGAGCAGCAGGCAGCGGTGGCGCGGGAGGTGGATCGCAACCTGATGAATATCCGCGACCTGGCCCACCAGACTTCGGCGGGAGCCAACCAGACCAGCGCCGCCAGCCAGGAGCTGTCGCGCCTGGCGGTGGATCTCAATGCCATGGTGGCGCGTTTCTCGGTGTGAATCCCGGACAAGAAAAAGCCCCGATCCAGTCGGGGCTTTTGTCAGGCTACGGCGGGGCTTACTTGCCCTGCCAGCGCTTGAGGACCAGGGTGGCGTTGGTGCCGCCGAAGCCGAAGCTGTTGCTCATCACGGTGTTGAAGGCAACGTCTTCGCGGGTCTTGGTCAGGATCGGCATGTCGGCCACTTCCGGATCCAGCTCGTCGATGTTGGCCGAGCCGGCCATGAAGTTGCCTTCCATCATCAGCATGCAGTAGATCGCTTCGTGAACGCCGGCGGCGCCCAGGGAGTGACCCGACAGGCTCTTGGTGGAGCTGATGGCCGGAGCCTTGTCGCCGAACACCTCACGCACGCCTTTCATTTCGGCGACGTCACCGACCGGGGTCGAAGTGCCGTGGGTGTTCAGGTAGTCGATCGGGGCGTCGACGGTGGACATGGCCATCTGCATGCAGCGGATGGCGCCTTCGCCGCTCGGAGCCACCATGTCGTAGCCATCGGAAGTGGCGCCATAGCCGACGATTTCCGCGTAGATCTTGGCGCCGCGGGCCAGGGCGTGCTCCAGCTCCTCGACCACCACCATGCCGCCACCGCCGGCGATGACGAAACCGTCACGCTGGGCGTCGTAGGCGCGGGAGGCTTTCTCCGGGGTCTCGTTGTACTGGGTGGACAGGGCGCCCATGGCGTCGAACAGGAACGACTGGGTCCAGTGCTCTTCTTCACCGCCGCCGGCGAAGACGATGTCCTGCTTGCCCATCTGGATCTGCTCCATGGCGGTGCCGATGCAGTGGGCGCTGGTGGCGCAGGCCGAAGCGATGGAGTAGTTCAGGCCCTTGATCTTGAACGGCGTGGCCAGGCAAGCGGAAACGGTGCTGCTCATGGTCCGGGTGACGCGGTACGGGCCAACGCGCTTGACGCCTTTCTCGCGCAGGATGTCCAGCGCTTCCATCTGGTTCAGGGTCGAGGCGCCGCCGGAGCCAGCGATCAGGCCGGTACGCGGGTTGGAGACCTGCTCTTCGGTCAGGCCGGAATCGGCAATGGCGTCCTTCATGGCCAGGTAGGCATAGGCTGCCGCGTGGCCGACGAAACGGTAGATCTTGCGATCGATCAGTTCTTCGAGGTTCAGGTCAATGGAGCCGGAAACCTGGCTACGCAGACCCATTTCGGCATATTCCGGGTTGAAGCGGATGCCAGGGCGACTTGCACGCAGGTTAGCGGAGACGGTCTCTTTGTCATTGCCCAGGCACGAAACGATGCCCAGACCAGTGATAACGACGCGGCGCATGCGGATAACCCTTAAAAATTGTCAGTGGAGGTGAACACGCCGACCCGCAGGCCTTCGGCAGTGTAGATTTCCTTGCCGTCGACGCTGACCGAGCCATCGGCGATGGCCAGGTTCAGCTTGCCCTTCAGGACGCGTTTGATATGGATGTTATAGGTGACCTTCTTGGCGCTTGGCAGCACCTGGCCGAAGAATTTGACTTCTCCCGAGCCCAGGGCGCGACCGCGGCCCGGCAGGCCTTGCCAACCCAGGAAGAAACCCACCAGCTGCCACATGGCATCCAGGCCCAGGCAGCCTGGCATTACCGGGTCGCCTTCGAAATGGCAGGCGAAGAACCACAGGTCCGGAGTGATATCCAGCTCGGCGACCAACTCACCTTTGCCGTACTTGCCGCCTTCGCCGCTGATATGAGTGATGCGATCGATCATCAGCATGTTGCCGGCGGGCAGTTGCGCATTACCTGGGCCGAACAGCTCACCGCGACTGCAGCGCAGCAGATCTTCCCGAGTAAAGGCGTTTTGTTTGGTCATGCGAGCTCCTCAATAGTCCCGTGCGGCAGGGTTGGGCAAATCTTCCCGGCCGATCGAAGCGTTCATGCCTCGAGCCGGCAGCCTACTCATAGACTATTGCGTTGTAGTGAAAGTCACAGCGCCAAGGGCATGAATGTACACTTGTGCACTGAAATTTTTTTCGGAGGCCTTTTCGGGGCCCCATCGGGTGCCTAAGACTGCCGCACTTTCGCCCGCCACGCCAGTCGCAGATGTTTGAAAATAGCCCGCTATTGCACCCAACGTTGGAGAATTTGCTGTAGATCCGCCCGCTTGAAAGGCTTGGCCAGATAGTCGTTCATGCCGGCCGCGAGGCAGGCCTCACGGTCACCCTGGAGGGCATTGGCGGTCAGCGCGATGATGGGCAGATCGGCACAACCGGGCAGTTGCCGGATCTGCCGGGTGGCCTCGTAGCCGTCGACCAGCGGCAGCCGGCAATCCATCAGGATCGCCTCGAAAATCAGGCTTTCGGCACTGCGTACCGCCTGGGCGCCATCGGTGACGATGCTCACGCTGAAGCCCAGGCTGCGCAACATGGCCTGGATCACGGTCTGGTTCACCGGGTTGTCCTCCACCAGCAGCACGTTGCGGCCCGCGCCCTGGTCCGCCGCGGTACTGGCCCGTGGGGCCGCTACCGGCAGCGTCTGCTGGAACAGCGCCAGGGGGATCTCCAGGGTGAACACCGAGCCCCGGCCTTCTTCGCTCTGGGCCCGCAGGGTGCCGCCCATGCGCTCGGCCAGGGTCCGGGCGATGGGCAGGCCCAGGCCGGTGCCGCCATAGCGCCGGGAAATCGAGCTGTCGGCCTGCTGGAAGGCGTCGAACATCGATTCCAGGCTGGCCGGGTTGATGCCGATGCCGCTGTCGCGCACCGCACAGGTGAACCACAGGAGCTCGTGGTCCAGGGCCTGCCACTGGGCTTCGATGGTCACGCTGCCTTGTTCGGTGAACTTCAGCGCGTTGCCGACCAGGTTGACCAGGATCTGGCGGATTCGCGTCGGGTCGCCCTTGACCTGCAACGACTCCAGCCCCGGCGCCAGCCGCAACTGCAGGTCCAGGCCCCGTTGCAGCGCGCTGTGCTGGAAGGCCTGGGCCGAGCTGGCGATCAGTTCGGCCAGGTTGAACGGAATGTGTTCCAGCTCCAGGGCCGAGCGCTCGATCCGCGAGAAGTCGAGGATGTCGTTGATCACCTTGAGCAGATGCTCGGTGGATTCCGAGGCCAGTGCCGCGTACTCGCGTTGCTCGCGGGTCATTTCGGTGGTTTCCAGCAGCTGCAGCATGCCCAGCACGCCATTCATCGGCGTGCGCAACTCATGGCTCATCATGGCCAGGAAGTCCGACTTGGCCCTGTTCGCCTGTTCCGCTTCTTCCCGGGTCTGGATCAGTTGGGACATGGCCTGCTGTTGTTCGCGGCTGGCCAGTTCCAGGCCGGCGGCGAGGTTGTTGATGTGCCGCGCCAGGTTGCCCAGCTCGCCATCGTCGACGATGGGCAGCGGGGTCTTGAAGTCACCTTCCTGGATCGCCCTGACCGCGTTGCTCATGGCCCTGATCGGCTGGGCCAGGCCGGCGGCCAGGCGTCGGGCCAGCAGGAAGGTGAAGAGCAGGGCGAACAGGGCGAGGATCCCGGCCTTGAGGACGATTTCCTGTTGGCGCTGGCTGAAGGCGTCGTTGGACATGCCGACCAGCACGCGCCCCAGGTAGCCGTCGCCCTGGCTGGCCAGGCTGCCCGGATCCTCTTGCAGGAAGTCGTTGTGCACCTGGATCCGCTGCAGCCGCACCGGGGCCTGGAACACCTTGATCTGTTTCGCATGGTCATGGCTGGCCGAAGGCTGCTCGACATACACCAGGATGTTGTTGGCGCTGTCCTGGACCTCCAGGAATTGCACGTGGGGCGTACTCAGGGTCGCCTGCAACAGGCTTTCCAAGCCTTCATTGTTGCCGGAAATCACCCCGTACTCGGTGGCCGGGGCCAGTTGGTTGGCGATCAACTGGCCGGTGTGGTCCAGCTCCTGGTGCAGGTCCTGGATGCGCACGAAGGTGAAGAAGCTGATCAGCAACAGTGTCAGGAGCAGGGCGGGGCCGAGGCTGATCAGCTGAGTGCGGGCCTGGATATCCCAACGGCGACGCAATGTCATGGGCGTTTCTCTCCTTCGCTCAACTGGCGGGCGACGGCCTCAGGATCGATTTCCTCGATGCCCAGGGAGCGTGCTACCTGTGGATTGCTCAATACTTTGAAGGCCGCCGGGTACAGCGAGCGGGGCCATTGGGCCGGTGGCCGGTCGAGCAGTTGGTCCAGGGTCTGCAACCAGTCCTGCTGGTCGCTGTAGGTGCTGGCCAGGCTGCCGGCCCTGACGAAACCGGCGTTGGGCCCGACCAGGGCCTGTTGCCGGGCATAGCTGCTGAGCAGCAGGTTCTTGACGGTCTTGGGGTTGTACAGGCTGGGGTCGTCCAGGCCCAGCAGGACTTCGCTGTTGCGCAGTACTTGCTGCAATGGACGGCTGTCGGCGATGTCGTCCCAGGCTTCGGCGACGATCTCCAGCCCCAGCGCGCGCGCTGCCTGGCGCAGTTCCTCGAGCAGGAACCGGCTGTCCTGGCTGTACAGCACGCCCACCCGGCGGACCTGGGGCAGCACCTCGTGGATCAGGCGTAGCTGGCGTGCCCCGGGCGGGTCGCTCCACAGCAGGCTGAGCCTGGGCGGCGGCGTGCCCGGCAGGCGTTGGGCGGCTTGCAGGCGACTGATGCGCAGCACCAGGGTCGCCGGGCCCTGCGCGTCCTGCAGGCGCCAGTCGAGGCTTTGCGGGTCCAGCAGGATCAAGCGCGTGGCCGCCGGCAAGAGGCCCGGTGCGGGCAGTTGCTCGAGCGGCACGAAGCGCACCTGGTCCTGGGGGCGCAAGTCGGCCAGTTCCCGGGCGAAGTTGCGCACGCTGTCGCTGTCTTCGCTGGCGGTCAGCAGCACTTCGGCGGCGCGCAACGGCGCGCACAGCAGCCAGCCCAGCAGCACCAGGCTCCAGCCGAGTCGAGGCAGGCCCTTGCGCGAGCGAGCCATGCTAGAACTCCAGCTCCGCGCTGAAGTACAACGTGTGGCGGGAGTCGTAGCGGTTGTCGGCGAAGGTGAGGGGCTGGTGGTCGAGCCGCTGTTGCAAGGTGCCGGCCAGCTCCAGGTTGGCCTTGCCCAAGGACAGGCGCTTGGCGACGCGGGTGTCGACCCGCTGGAAACGGTAGCCGTTGAGGGCGCTGTCTCCATAATAGAAGAGTGCGCTGGACCAGCCCTGGCCCCAGTTGCGCAGCCAGCCGGCCGAGCCGCTGTTGCTGGCGCTCAAGCGCTGGTCCAGGCGGTTGCTGGCCTGGGCATGGACATAGGCGTAGGTCAGGCGCAGGCGGTCGGCGCGGCTCAGCTGCCAATCCAGCTGGCTTTCGCTGCCGGTGAAACGCGCCGAGTTGCTGTTGCTGGCGATGTACTGGTTGTTGCGCAGCGGCTCGCTGACCATCCTGCTGATTTCGTCGTAGAACAGCTTGATATCCAAGTTCAGCCGCTGGTCGACGAAATAGCCGTTGTAGCCCAGCTCCCGGGAGCGCATGCGTTCCTGGTCGAGGTCGCCGGGGCCGCGGGTCTTGACGAAGTACTGGGCGCTGTCCTGGCCGTAGACCGGCGCGCTCAGGCCGGTGACCCGGTAGCTCCAGTTGACGTTGTTCTCGAACATGTCCGGGGAACGGATGGCTTCGGAGTACACCGCCCGCAACCCGTGGCGCGGGTTGATCAGGTAGTTGACGGCGATCCGCGGGGTCAGGGAGTCGCCGGTGAGCCGGGCGTCTTCGTACATGGCCCCGCCCTGGATCAGCCAGTGTTCGCTGGCCCGCCATTCCAGCTGGCCGAACAGGCGCCAGGTGGTGTCGTCCAGCACGCCGTTGAAATAGGTCTCGGAGTCGGCGCGGTCGTAACGGTAGTTCATGCCGCTGACCAGCCGCAGATCGTCGGCCAGGCTCAGGGTGTCCTGTATTTCCAGGTCGTAGCGGGTTTCCCGGGTGCTCTGGTCGATATTGCCGCAGACGGGGTTCTTGCCGCCGGCGTTCCATTGATCGATGACCTGCCGCGCCAGTGCTGTTTCTTCCTCGGTTCCTGCCGGTGCCGCGCCGGGGTTATCAGGCATGTGGCGCGCCAGGCGTTCGGTGTAGTTCGGGTTGAGCTGCCACAGGCGCGCCAGTTCGGGACTGAAGGACAGGGCCGCATCGCAAGCCCTCCAGTTCTGCTGGCGATCCCAGTGCTGGGCCGAGCCCTGGACGTAGAGGCTGTGCCGTGGGTCCAGGTCCAGGTTCCAGCGCAGGGAGGTCGCATAGTCCTTGGCGATCACGTCGGAGTTGTAGCCTTTCTCGGCGTAGTTCTTGAATACCGGCTGATAGGTGTAGGGCCGCTGGTTGCTGCCTTCCTTGGCATTGAATTGCCAGTCGAGGCTCTGGCGTTCGTCGAGCATCTGGCCGAGCGCCAGGCTGATGCGGTCCAGGCGCCGGCTGTCGCGATAGTCCGAGCCGTCCTGGCGCTTGTCGAAGCCATCGTCCTCCTGGCCCGAGAGCGACAGGCGCAGGTCGCCACCGTCCCAGCCGGTACCCTGGCTGGCGTACCAGTCGGCTACACCGCGCTGGCCACGGGTCACCTTGATCCGCGTGCCATGGCTGTTGGCCGGCGAGCGGGTAATGATGTTGACCACCGCCATCAATGCGTTGGCGCCGTAGCTGACGGTATTGGGGCCGCGGAATACCTCGATGCGCTCGATATCCTCCATGGCCACCGGAATGTCGCTCCAGTCCACGGTGGCCAATCCGGTCCGATACACCGAGCGCCCGTCGATCAGGACCTGCATGCGCCGGGCTTCGCTGGCGCTGGTGCCGTGGTAGTTGACTGTGGCCTGGTTGCCGCTGATGGCGCCGACCATCATCCCCGGCACCAGGCGCAGCAGTTCGCTGATGTCCCGGGCGCCACTGGCCTTGATCAATTCGTTGTCCAGCACGGTCATGCTGCCGGGCACCGCGGCGGGGGATTGTTTCAGGCGGGTGGCGGTCAATACCTGGGGCAGTGCGTCGTCGACGAACAGATCTTCGGCCAGCGCCGGATGACTGGATAGCATGCCCAGCAGCAGTGACAGGCGAAGGGGGGAGGGACCAGCGGGCACGGCGCAGCCTTGAAACGTGAAGGATGGCGCGCATGTTAACCGAGACGGTCGAGTTTTCCAGTCGATGGGCCTGCATCCGCCGAGCGCCTGCGCGGGTTTCCGACAGATCGCCCGGGCAGCCGACGGGGCTGGTGGTGGGATGGCCGCCCCGTATAATGCCGCCATCGCCACTGCTATGGAAAAACGGATTGCATATGACACAACAGCGCCCTATCGCGGTCCTGGGAGGCGGAAGTTTCGGTACCGCCGTGGCCAACCTGCTGGCCGAGAACGGCCAGGCGGTGCGGCAGTGGATGCGTGATCCCGAGCAGGCCGAGGCCATTCGGCTCAATCGCGAGAATCCGCGTTATCTCAAGGGCATCAAGATCCACCCGGCGGTGGAGCCGGTCACCGACCTGCTGGCCACCCTCGAGGACAGCGACCTGTGTTTCGTCGCCTTGCCCTCCAGCGCCCTGCGTGCGGTGCTGGCGCCCCATGCACAACGACTCAGCGGCAAGATGCTGGTCAGTCTGACCAAGGGCATCGAGGCCCAGACCTTCAAGCTGATGAGCCAGATCCTCGAGGACATCGCGCCCCAGGCGCGGATCGGCGTGCTCTCGGGCCCCAACCTGGCCCGCGAAGTGGCCGAACATGCCCTGACCGCCACGGTGGTGGCCAGTGAGGACGAGCCACTGTGCCAGGAAGTCCAGGCGGTGCTGCATGGCCGTACCTTCAGGGTCTACGCCAGCGCCGACCGCTTCGGCGTCGAGCTGGGCGGCGCCTTGAAGAACGTCTACGCGATCATCGCCGGCATGGCGGTGGCCCTGGGCATGGGGGAAAACACCAAGAGCATGCTGATCACCCGGGCCCTGGCGGAAATGACCCGCTTCGCCGTGAGCCAGGGGGCCAACCCCATGACCTTCCTTGGCCTGGCCGGGGTCGGCGACCTGATCGTCACTTGCTCCTCGCCCAAGAGCCGCAACTACCAGGTGGGCTTCGCCCTGGGCCAGGGCCTGAGCCTGGACGAGGCGGTGAGCCGCCTGGGCGAAGTGGCGGAAGGGGTCAACACCCTCAAGGTGCTCAAGGCCAAGGCCCAGGAGCTGGGGGTCTACATGCCGCTGGTAGCCGGGTTGCACGCGATCCTGTTCGAAGGCCGGACGCTCACCCAGGTGATCGAGCTGTTGATGCGCGGCGAACCGAAAACCGATGTCGACTTTATCTCCACCAGCGGATTCAACTGAGCAGTACAGGAGCGAAACATGAACGATACGAATTCCGAGGCCAAGTACGAATCCATTCTCCTGCGGGTGTTGTGGATGCTGGTATTCGCCCTGGTGTGGCAGGTGGCGCAATTCCTCCTGGGGGCGCTGGTGGTGGTGCAACTGATCTATCGCCTGGTCTACGGTGCGCCGAATGCCAGCCTGATGAACTTCGGCGACAGCCTGAGCCAGTTCCTGGCGCAGATCGGCCGCTTCGGCAGTTTCCACACCGAACAAAAGCCCTGGCCGTTCGGCGACTGGCCGACGCCCCGGGCTCCGGAGGGCGAGGCGCCCCACAGCGTGCCTCCGGCGTCGCACCCGGTGCGTGACGAGGAGCCCAAGCTGTGAGGCTCTGGGTGTTGCGCCATGGCCAGGCCGAAGCTCATGCGGCCAGCGATGCCGAGCGCAACCTGACGGTCCATGGCCGGCAGCAGGTGCTGGCCAGCGCCGCGCAACTGATCGGCCAGCCCATCGCCGGGATCCTTGCCAGTCCCTATGTCCGGGCCCAGCAAACCGCGCACCTGGTGCGTGAGGCCCTGGGCTTCGAGGGCGAGGTGCGTACCGTATCCTGGCTCACCCCGGACACCAACCCACTGAAGGCGCTGGAGCAGCTGGACGGCGCCGAGAACCTGTTGCTGGTCAGCCACCAGCCGTTGGTGGGCAGCCTGATCGGCTTGTTGCAGCATGGTCACCTGCGTGACCCGCAAGCCATGGACACCGCCAGCCTGGCGGAGTTGGCAGGCGACTGGCCGCTGGCCGGGGCCATGACCCTGGTTCGCGTCGACCATCCCTGATGTCCTCGCCGCCGGGCCCATGGGCTCCGGTGGAGGGTGTCGGCAAGGCTGATGCCGGCTACATTTCTTAACTTGCAGCGCTCCCTGGTGCGTGGAATAGTTGACCGAGCAAGTGCTTGGTTGGTTAGCGGCTGTTCCCGAACACAACAAGAACAAAGGAGCGCGTCATGTCTGCTGCTTTTCGTTTGCCGTTGCAAGTGTTCTACCAGCGTGAGGCAAGTCATCCCCAGCAACTTTTCCTGGTCCAGCCCAGCGCCGGTGGCCAGGTGCAGGAACTGAGCTGGGCCGAAGTCGCCCAGCAGGTCCGACGCGCCGCCCAGTGGCTGCGGGAGCGGCAACTGCCGGCCGGCAGCCATATCGCGATCATCGGCAAGAACTCCGCCCACTGGATCATCGCCGACCTGGCGATCTGGATGGCCGGGCATGTCTCGGTGCCGCTGTACCCCAACCTCACCGCCGAGTCGGTGGCCCAGGTGCTGGAGCATTCCGGATCGGCCCTGGCGTTCATCGGCAAGCTCGATGCCTGGCCGGAAATGTCCCGGGGCATCAGGCCCGGATTGCCCACCATCAGCCTGCCATTGGCGCCGCAGGGCAGCTTCGACTTCAACTGGGAGGCACTGCAGCGTTGCCAGCCAATGACCGACAGCCCCTGCCCGGCGCCCGACCAACTGGCCACCATCATCTATACCTCCGGCACCACCGGATCGCCCAAGGGCGTGATGCACAGCTTCGGCAACCTCGGGTTCACCGCCAGCCATGGAGTCCGGATGTTCGGCCTGGGGCCTGGCGACCGGCTGCTGTCCTACCTGCCGTTGTGTCATGTGGCCGAGCGCGTGTTCGTCGAGATGGGCGCGCTCTACACCGGGCAGACGATCTTTTTTGCCGAGAGCCTCGATACCTTCCTGGCCGACCTGCGGCGTGCCCGGCCCACGGCGATGTTCGGCGTGCCGCGGATCTGGACCAAGTTCCAGATGGGGGTCTACGCCAAGATGCCGGCCAAGCGCCTGGAGCTGCTCCTGGGCCTGCCGCTGATCGGCAAGCGGGTCGGGCGCAAGGTCCTGGCAGGGCTGGGGCTGGATGCGCTGCGCGTGGCCCTGTCCGGGGCGGCGCCGGTACCCCAGGCCTTGCTGCATTGGTACCAGCGCCTGGGCCTGGATGTGCTGGAGGTCTACGGCATGACCGAGAACTGTGGTTACTCCCATTTGGGCCGCGCGGGGGAGTACATCCCGGGCTGGATCGGCCGGCCCTGTCCCGAGGTCCAGGTGCGCATCGCCGCGGACGGCGAGGTCCAGGTCCGCAGCCGGGCGGTGATGCAGGGTTACTACAAGGACCCGCAGAAGACCGCCGAGACCATCACCGAGGATGGTTTTTTACGCACCGGCGACAAGGGCGAGCAGGATGCCGCCGGCAACCTGCGCCTGACCGGCCGGCTCAAGGAAATCTTCAAGACCAGCAAGGGCAAGTACGTGGCGCCGGCGCCCATCGAGACCCGCCTGGCCGAGCATGCGCACATCGAGCAGGTATGCGTGGTCGGCGATGGCCTGAGCGCGCCTTTGGGCTTGTGCGTGTTGTCGGCGGCCGGCCAGCGCGAGGCCGATGGCAGCGCTCGCGAAGGCTTGCACAGCAGCCTGGAAAACCTCCTGGCCCAGGTCAATGGCGGCCTGGACAAGCACGAGCGCGTGCATCGGCTGGTGGTGGTCAAGGGTAGCTGGGCGGTGGAGAACGGTTTCCTGACCCCGACCCTGAAGATCAAGCGCAATGTGATCGAGTCCACTTATGGCGACAGCTTCCAGGCCTGGAGCGAGCGCGAGGAAGTCGTGCTGTGGCAGGATTGAGCGACCAACCTACAAGAAGGAAGTGGCGATGAGCCTGTGGCGTACCACCCCCAACCTCGAGCAATTGAATGCGTTCCAGAAGAACACCATCGGCGAAGTGCTGGATATCCGCTTCGAGGCTTTCGACGAGCAGTCCCTGAGCGCCAGCATGGTCATCGACCATCGTACCCACCAGCCCTACGGGCTGCTGCATGGCGGGGCTTCGGTGGTGCTGGCCGAGACCGTCGGCTCCATGGCCAGCTACCTGTGCATCGATGCCAGCAAGTTTTACTGCGTGGGGCTGGAGATCAATGCCAACCACCTGCGCGGCTTGCGCAGCGGGCGGGTCACGGCGGTGGCCAGGGCCATCCATATCGGTCGCACTACCCACGTCTGGGATATCCGCCTGAGCAGCGACGAGGGCAAGGCCAGCTGTGTGTCGCGCCTGACCATGGCGGTGGTGCCGCTGGGACAGAACCCGCCGGCCGCCTGAGCCGAGGCCATAGGCCGGGCCGGGGTGTCAGTATTCCTGGCGGTTACGGTCATTGCCCTGGCGGCGGAGCTTGCGGAAAATCGCCGTTGATTTGGTAAATGGATGGGTCGGTATGTCGCAACAGGTGTTTTTCGCTCACGCCAATGGGTTTCCCTCCGGCACCTACGGCAAGCTGTTCGCCGCCCTGGCGCCGGAATTCACGGTGACTCATCTGCAACAGCATGCCCATGACCCGCGTTTTCCGGTGGACGATAACTGGCGCAGCCTGGTGGACGAGCTGATCCACCACCTGCAACAGCAGTCCCAGCCGGTGTGGGGCGTCGGGCACTCGCTGGGCGGCGTGCTGCACCTGCATGCGGCCCTGCGCTGCCCGGAACTGTACCGGGGCGTGGTGATGCTCGACTCACCGGTGCTGACCCGGGCCGACCAATGGGTGATCCGTGCGGCCAAGCGCTTGGGCTTCATCGATCGGCTGACCCCGGCCGGGCGCACCCTGGGGCGGCGCGAGGAGTTCAGCGATATCGAGTCGGCCCGCCGCTACTTTTCGCGCAAGACGCTGTTCCGCGCCTTCGACCCCGATTGCCTGGATGCCTACCTGGAGCACGGCCTGCAACAGGTGGGGGATCGCCTGCGTCTGCGCTTCGACCCGGCCACCGAGATCAGCATCTATCGTGGCGTGCCACACACCAGCCCCGGCAGCGCCCATCAGCTCAAGGTGCCCCTGGCGGTGGTGCGAGGCCAGCAGAGCAGGGTGGTGATGCGCCATCACACCAGCGCCGTGGCACGCATGTCCCAGGGGGTGTCGCTGACCATGCCCGGTGGGCACATGTTCCCCCTGGAACGACCCGAAGCCACCGCGCTCTTGCTCAAGGACCTGTTCAACCGCTGGCAGCACGGCCAGCAGCGGAGCCTTGCATGAGCCAGGGTGTGGAGGAAGTGCGCCTGAGCCTGCCGCATATCGAGCTGGCGGCACATTTGTTCGGTCCAGAGGACGGCCTGCCGGTAATCGCCCTGCACGGCTGGCTGGACAATGCCAACAGTTTCGCGCGCCTGGCGCCCAAGTTGCGCGGCCTGCGCATCCTGGCCCTGGACCTGGCCGGCCACGGGCACTCCGGGCATCGCCCGGCGGGAGCGGGTTACGCCCTGTGGGACTACGTGTACGACGTATTGCAAGTGGCCGAGCAACTGGGCTGGCGGCGCTTCGCCCTCATGGGCCATTCCCTGGGGGCCATCGTGTCCCTGGTATTGGCGGCGGCCATGCCCGAGCGAGTCAGCCAGCTGGCGCTGATCGACGGCGTCATCCCGCCCACGGCCAGTGGCGAGGGCGCAGCCGAGCGCCTGGGCATGGCCTTGCAGGCGCAACTGGCCTTGCAGGACAAGCGCAAGCCGGTCTACAGCACCCTGGAGCGCGCCGTCGAGGCGCGGATGAAAGGCCTGGTGGCCGTCAGCCGGGAAGCCGCCGAGCTGCTGGCGCAACGAGGCCTGATGCCGGTGGCCGGAGGCTATACCTGGCGCAGCGACAGCCGCCTGACCCTGGCTTCGCCCCTGCGCCTGACCGAGGAACAGGCCATGTCCTTCGTCCAGCGGGTCGCCTGCCCGACGCAACTGGTGGTGGCGGCCGATGGCATGCTGGCCCGGCACCAGGCGTTGCTGCAGCGTCTACCCTTCAACCTGGAACAGCTGCCGGGCGGGCACCATCTGCATTTGAACGATGAGGCCGGTGCCACCTTTGTCGCAGACTGTTTCAATCGGTTTTTCGCCGTTCCTTGACTTGACCAGGGCAACTGTCGAGGCTTGGCGGGTTGAAATGGGAGACAACCATGATAGATCTGTACACCGCTGCGACCCCCAATGGCCACAAGGTTTCCATCCTGCTTGAAGAGCTCGGCTTGCCTTACACCGTGCACGCCTTGAGCTTCGACAAGAAGGAACAGAAGGCGCCGGCGTTCCTCAAGATCAATCCCAATGGGCGTATTCCGGCCATCGTCGATCGCGACAATGGCGATTTCCCGGTATTCGAGTCCGGGGCGATCCTTATCTACCTGGCCGAGCGTACCGGTCGCCTGCTGCCTGCCGATGCCAAGGGACGTTCGCAGGTCATGCAGTGGCTGATGTTCCAGATGGGCGGCATCGGCCCCATGCAAGGCCAGGCCAATGTGTTCTTCCGCTATTTCCCGCAGAAGCTGCAAGGCGCCATCGACCGCTACCAGCATGAGACCCGGCGTTTGTACGAGGTGCTCGACACGCGCCTGCAGCAGGTCGACTACCTGGCCGGCGACTACAGCATCGCCGACATCGCCACCTTCCCCTGGGTGCGCGGCCATGACTGGTCGGGCGTTCCGGTCCAGGGGCTGGAAGCGCTGCAGCGCTGGATGGCGGCCATGGAGGCCCGGCCCGCGGTCCAGCGCGGCTTGCAGGTTCCACAACGCAGTGACGACGCCAGCGTCGTCAAGGGCGCCCAGGCCATGCTGATCCGATGAGGGCCCCGATGCGTTCATCCAGCTTCCTGGGCCTGTCCCTGGCCAGTGCGCTGGCGGTTGCCGCCGACCTTCCCGGAAGCCAGGACCTGCCCCTGGTGCCCCGCCTGACCGATGCCCAGATCGTCGATTACCGCCCCGAGGTAGAACAGGAGCGGATCTACCCCATGGGCTCGATCCGCAAGATCAGCGGCCAGTTGCGTTTCGACGGCCAGGTCAATGCCCGGGGCAAGCTCACCGCCATTACTTACCAACTGCCGGCCGAGCGCAGCTCCAACGAAGCCTTCACCCTGGCCCGCGAGGCCTTGCAGAAGCAGGGCGCCGAACTGCTGTTCTGGTGCCAGGCGCGGGACTGCGGCGAAAGCAGCCTGTGGGCCAACGAGGTGTTCGGCAACGCCAAGCTGTACGGCGCCGACGAGCAGCAGGCCTACTTGTTGCTGCGCCTGGCGGCCCCGCAGGACAATTCTTTGGTAGCCCTGTACAGCATCACCCGGGGCAATCGCCGGGCTTATCTGCATGTGGAGCAGTTCGCCGCCGGTACTCCACTGGGCGAATTGCTGCCCACCTCCGCGACCTTGCTGCGGCAGTTGAAAGACACCGGCCGGCTGGACCTGGCCAGGCTGGCCGAGCCACAACCGACCTGGCTCACCTTGCTGTCGCGTGGGTTGAACCTGGACACCACCTTGCGGGTCAGTCTCTCCGGTAGGCAGGCCGAAGCCTGGCGCCAGGCCCTGATCGGCCAGGGCGTGCGCGCCACGCGGCTGGAAACCGGCGACACCCAGGCCTCCGGCCTGCACTTCGAACTGCTGCGTTAAGCTCTTGCAGGCGGCCCGTCTTCGCGGGCTCGCCTACTCTTCACTGGTGACTCTTGCGCGAGACATTTCATGCCCAATAACGATCGCCTGCTGGTGCAGATCCTGCTCCTGGTGCTGTTCGGTGCCAGCTTCTGGGTGATGGCGCCCTTCTGGTCGGCCCTGTTCTGGGGGGCGGTGCTGGCCTTTGCCAGCTGGCCGCTGATGCGTTTGCTGACCCGCTGGCTGCATGGCCGCGAATCCCTGGCCGCCGGCCTTCTGACCCTGGGCTGGATGCTGCTGGTGGCGGCGCCGCTGGTCTGGCTGGGCCTCAACCTGGCGGACCATGTGCGTGATGCCACCGCCTTCATCAAGGATGTCCAGGTCGATGGCCTGCCCCAGGCGCCAGCCTGGCTGGGCGGCCTGCCGTTGGTGGGCGAACGCCTGGTGGGCGTCTGGAACAGCATCGACGAACAGGGCGCGGCGCTGATGGTGGCGGTCAAGCCGTACCTGGGGCAGGTGGGCAATTGGTTGCTGGCCCGTAGCGCCCAGGTGGGCGGGGGCATCCTGGAACTGACCCTGAGCCTGGTCTTCGTATTCTTTTTCTACCGTGACGGCCCGCGCCTGGCGCTGTTCGTGCACAAGTTGCTGGAGCGGTTGATCGGCGATCGCGCCGGCTACTACATCGACCTGGTGGCCGGCACCGTGCAGCGCGTGGTCAACGGCGTGATAGGTACCGCGGCGGCCCAGGGCCTGCTGGCTTTGATCGGCTTCATCATCGCCGGGGTGCCCGGGGCGCTGGTACTGGGGATCGTCACCTTCCTGCTCAGCCTGATCCCCATGGGACCGCCGCTGGTGTGGATCCCGGCCACGGCCTGGCTGGCCTGGAAGGGCGAGTACGGCATGGCGGTGTTCCTGGGCATCTGGGGCACCTTCATCATCAGTGGGGTGGACAACGTGCTCAAACCCTACCTGATCAGCCGTGGTGGCAACCTGCCATTGGTGATCGTCCTGCTTGGGGTGTTCGGTGGCTTGATCGCCTTCGGTTTCATCGGCTTGTTCATCGGCCCGACCCTGTTGGCGGTGGCCTACAGCCTGCTGCTGGACTGGAGCGCCAGCCAGGCCCGCAACCAGGAACCGCGCTGAGCTCAAGGGCGGGTCAGGCGCAGCACCGCCGTCAGGCCGCCACCTGGGGTTTCTTCGAGCCGCAGGCTGGCGCCCATGCGCTCCGCGGCCTCGCGGGCGATGGTCATGCCCAGGCCGACCCCGCCGGAATTGCGGTTGCGTGAGCCCTCCAGGCGGAAGAATGGCTCGAATACCGCTTCGCGCTGGTCGGCGGCGATGCCCGGGCCATGGTCGATGACCCGGATCAGCAACTGCTCGCGGTCATCCTCCAGGGCCAGGGTCGCTTGGCCGGCATAGCGCAGGGCATTGTCCAGCAGGTTGTTCAGGCATGACTGCAGCGCCATGGGCTGCACCAGCAGCGGTGCGCAATGCCCCTGGGCCTGGACATCGGCGCCCCGGTCCTGGGCGTTCTCGCACATCGACTCCACCAGCGCTTGCACGTCCATCAGCTGCCAGATCTCGCTGGTGCGTTGCTCGTGCAGGTAGCTGAGGGTGGCGTCGAGCATCTTGATCATGTCGTCCAGGTCCTGGCGCATCTGGCTTTGCAGCTTGCTGTCCTCGATCTGCTCCAGGCGCAGCTTGAGGCGCGACAGCGGCGTACGCAGGTCGTGGGAAACCGCGCCGAGCATGCGCCCACGCTGCTGGACTTGCTCGCGAATGCGCTTTTGCATCTGGTTGAAGGTGCTGGCCGCCTGCCGCGCTTCATGGGGGCCGAGTTCTTCCAGGGGTGGGCTGTCGAGGTTCTCGCTCAGGCGTTCGGCGGCGGCGCTGATGCGCTGGATAGGCCGCGACAGCAGCTTGGCGCCGTACCAGGCGGCGATGATCAGCGAGATGAACTGGAACGTCAGCGGCACCAGCGGGCCGCCGAACCAGGGACGTGGTCGCCTGGGAAAGTGTGGCGGTGGACCAGCCGGCTGGCCGCCGTCCACTGCCGTTGCTGTCGGCGCTGGGTTGGGGGGCGGGCGTGGGGGGCCGTAGTGTCTGAACCAGAAGAAGGCCAGCAGGTGGGCGAGTACGATCGCGATCAGCAAGACGCCGAACAGGCGGCCGAACAGCGTATCGAAGCGTCCACGCATCAGCCTATGTCCCGGGCGTCGAACAGGTAGCCTTCGCCACGCACGGTCTTGATCAGTTGCGGTGATTTCGGATCGTCGCCGAGCTTCTGCCGCAGGCGCGACACCAGCAGGTCGATGCTGCGATCGAAGGCCTCGATGGAGCGCCCGCGGGCGGCATCCAGCAATTGCTCGCGGCTCAGCACCCGGCGCGGACGTTCGAGGAATACCCAGAGCAGGCGGAACTCGGCATTGGACAGCGGCACCACCAGGCCGTCGGCGGAAATCAGCTGGCGCAGGACGCTGTTCAGGCGCCAGTTGTCGAAACGGATGCTGCTCCGCTGCTCGCTGCGGTCGTCGCGTACCCGGCGCAGGATGGTCTGGATCCGGGCCACCAGTTCCCGGGGTTCGAAGGGCTTGGCCATGTAGTCGTCGGCGCCCAGTTCCAGGCCGATGATGCGGTCGGTGGGTTCGCAGCGGGCGGTGAGCATCAGGATCGGGATGTCCGATTCGTTACGTAGCCAGCGGCACAGGGACAGGCCGTCTTCACCCGGAAGCATGAGGTCGAGCACCACTACGTCGAAGTGCTCGGCCTGCAAGGCCTGGCGCATGGCGGTGCCATCGGTGACGCCGCTGGCGTGGATGTTGAAGCGCGCCAGGTAGCCGATCAGCAGTTCGCGGATAGGTACGTCGTCATCGACGATCAAGGCCCGGGTATTCCAGCGCTTGTCGTCGCCATTGAGCGGGGCTCTGCCGTCGTCGCTGAAGGGGGCTGGGGTGTTGTGCATGGGCGATCATCTGCCAGGTAGGCTGCCGGTGCCGGGCGGCGACGGCGAGGTTATGGCTTCAGCATAGGCGTCCGGCCCGGAGGCTGGAAGTGCTGTTCGAAGGTGTTGCGGCAGGCGAGGGTAGCGGCGGGGAATGTTGCCGACGTGTCGTCAGTGTATCCGGATTGATACACAAGCCGGCCTGCTCGTCGGCCGGGCGCCTGGTCGCGGACGAATTAGCGCACGGCGGGTCCCGGAGCGGCGCGGCTTGCGCTACAATCCGCGCCGATTTCGACTTGCCTGAGAGCCTTTTCATGTCCGCCTGCCAGACACCTATCATCGTCGCCCTGGATTTCCCCACCCGTGACGCCGCACTGAAACTGGCCGATCAACTGGACCCGAAACTGTGCCGGGTCAAGGTCGGCAAGGAGCTGTTCACCAGCTGCGCCGCCGAGATTGTCGGCACCCTGCGCGACAAGGGTTTCGAAGTGTTCCTGGACCTGAAGTTCCACGACATTCCCAACACCACCGCCATGGCCGTCAAGGCGGCTGCAGAGATGGGCGTCTGGATGGTCAACGTCCACTGCTCCGGAGGCCTGCGCATGATGGCCGCCTGCCGTGAGGAACTGGATAAGCGTAGCGGCCCGCAGCCGCTGCTGATCGGCGTCACCGTGCTCACCAGCATGGAGCGCGAGGACCTGGCTGGCATCGGCCTGGACATCGAGCCCCAGGAGCAGGTGCTGCGCCTGGCCGCCCTGGCGCAGAAGGCCGGCATGGATGGCCTGGTGTGCTCGGCCCTGGAAGCCCAGGCGCTCAAGAGCGCCCATCCGTCCCTGCAACTGGTGACCCCGGGGATTCGCCCGGCGGGCAGCGCCCAGGACGACCAGCGGCGGATCCTCACTCCGCGCCAGGCCCTGGATGCCGGTTCCGATTACCTGGTCATCGGCCGTCCCATCAGCCAGGCGGCCGATCCGGCCAAGGCCCTGGCCGACGTCGTGGCCGAACTGGCCCTGTGACCCCCACGGGAGCCGGCGTGCCGGCTCCCGCAGCTTGACCCTGGGCTCAGACCTTGAGCACCAGCTTGCCGAAGTTCTCGCCGCTGAACAGCTTCGCCAGGGTTTCCGGGAAGGTTTCCAGGCCCTCGACGATGTCCTCCTTGCTCTTGAGCTGCCCCTTGGCCATCCAGCCGGCCATCTCCTGCCCGGCGGCGGCGAACTGCGCCGCATGGTCCATCACCACGAAGCCCTCCATGCGCGCCCGATTGACCAGCAGCGACAGGTAGTTGGCCGGCCCCTTGACCGCTTCCTTGTTGTTGTACTGGCTGATGGCGCCGCAGATCACCACCCGGGCCTTGAGGTTCAGGCGAGTGAGCACGGCATCGAGGATCTCGCCGCCGACATTGTCGAAATACACGTCGACCCCCTTGGGGCATTCGCGCTTGAGGCCGGCCTGGACGTCTTCGCTCTTGTAGTCAATGGCCCCGTCGAAGCCCAGCTCCTCGACGAGGAAGCGGCACTTGTCCTGGCCGCCGGCGATGCCCACCACCCGGCAGCCCTTGAGCTTGGCGATCTGCCCGGCAATGCTGCCCACCGCGCCGGCGGCCCCGGACAGCACCACGGTTTCCCCGGCCTTGGGCGCACCGACATCCAACAGGGCGAAGTAGGCGGTCATGCCGGTCATCCCCAGCACCGACAGGTAGCGTGGCAGTGGCGCCAGCCGTGGATCGATCTTGTAGAAACCACGGGGCTCGCCGACGAAGTAGTCCTGTACCCCCAGGGCGCCATTGACGTAGTCGCCGACGGCGAAATCCGGGTGCTTGGAGGCGGTCACCTGGCCCACGCCGAGGGCCCGCATCACCTCGCCGATCCCCACCGGCGGGATGTAGGACTTGCCTTCGTTCATCCAGCCACGCATGGCCGGGTCCAGGGACAGGTACTGGTTCTGCACCTGGATCTGCCCGGCGCCGGGCTCGGTCACGGCCACTTGCCGGTAGGTGAAGGTATCGCGGCTGGCCGCGCCAACGGGACGTTTGGCGAGCAGGAACTGGCGGTTGGTCAGGCTGGTCATGGCGGGTCCTCGAGAACTGGGTGAAACCCTAGTTGATAGACCCTCGGGCCGGCAGCCGCAAGGCGTGCCTGCCCGGCGAATGAGCCGCGATCCAGGGTCGTGATAAATGGCCCGGGACCTTCATCACCGGGATGCATGGAGCGGCAAACGGATGCCTGATAGTGCTGCCGCGGCGTCTGTGCTCTATGGCTAGATGGGCCAGGGTATTGGGCCCGTACTGGATTGAGGAGCTTTGCATGAGCATGACGTTTTCCGGCCAGGTGGCCCTGGTGACCGGCGCGGCCAACGGGATCGGCCGGGCCACCGCCCAGGCATTCGCCGCCCAAGGGTTGAAGGTGGTGGTGGCGGACCTGGATGCGGGCGGCGGCGAAGGCACCGTGGCGCTGATCCGCGAGGCCGGCGGCGAAGCGCTGTTCGTGTCCTGCAACGTCACTCGCGAGGCCGATGTACAACAGCTCATGGCCCGCACCCTCGAGGCCTACGGTCGCCTGGACTACGCCTTCAACAATGCCGGGATCGAGATCGAGAAGGGCCGTCTGGCCGAGGGCTCGCTGGATGAGTTCGATGCCATCATGGGGGTCAACGTCAAGGGCGTATGGCTGTGCATGAAGTACCAGTTGCCGCTGCTGCTGGCACAGCGCTGCGGAGCCCTCGT
>NZ_JBJJLO010000063.1:0-36810 GCF_046230915.1 Pseudomonas sp. KCJK8993 | reverse complement strand
TGTGCTGGCGCTGAACCACGGGCAGCTGCCGCGTAGCTTGTACGAGAACCTGACCGACGAGGTCGACTGGAGCACTTCGGGCATCGAGGTGGTTTCCAGCCTCAGACCATGGCCGGACACCGGTTCGCCCAGGCGGGCCGGTGTCTCTTGTTTCGGCGTGGGCGGTACCATCGCCCACGCGATCATCGAGGCTGCGCCGGTGACACCCCAGGCGCGGCCGGGTGCCCAACCGCCTTGCGGGACGCGACTGTTCCCGCTGTCCGGGCAGGCGCCGCAGAACTTGCGTCACAGCGCCGCGCGCCTTGCCCATTGGGTGCAACAGCACCCCGAGGCCGCGCTGGAAGATATCGCCCATACCCTCGGGCAACGACGCGCGCACTTGCCTGCCAGGGGCGCATTGTTGGCGAGCAATTCCACTGAGTTGCTCGAGGCCTTGGGCCAGATGGCGGCAGGCAGCGATAGTGAGCGCTGTTTCAGCGGCTCGGTGCTGGCCGGGCGAGGGCCGGTCTGGGTGTTCTCCGGACATGGTGCGCAGTGGCATGGCATGGGCCGGGAGCTGCTGGCTAGCCAGCCGGTATTCGCCGCTGAACTGGACAGTCTGGCCGAGGTGTTCAGTGCTTAGCTGGGGTACACGCCCCGCGAGGCGCTGGAGCAGGGCGGGTTCGATTCGGTGGAGCGTATCCAGGCCACGACCTTTGCCTTGCAGCTGGCCTTGGCGGCGCTTTGGCGCAGCCTGGGGCTCGAGCCCCAGGCAGTGATCGGCTATTCCACCGGTGAGATCGCCGCGGCGGTGGTCGCCGGCGTCCTGGACAAGCAATCGGCCGCGCGTTTTGCCTGCCGCCGGGCGGCGCTTTACCAGCGCCTGTCCGGCCAGGGGGCTATGGTCATGGTCAACCTGCCATTCGCCGAGGCCGCCAGGCGCCTGGAGGGGCGCGCACAGGTGGTCGCGGCAATCGCCGCCAGCCCCTCGTCCACGGTGATTTCCGGTACGGCCGGCGAGGTCGAGCGGCTCGCCGGTGAGTGGGCCGAGGAGGGGTTGGTGCCGCGGCGCGTGGCGAGCGATGTGGCGTTCCACAGTCCACACATCGACCAGGTCCTGGAGGATATCCGCCAAGCCGCTGGCGAACTGCGCTGCCTGACGCCGCGCCTGCCCATGTACAACTCGTCCCTGGGCGATCCCCGGGCCCTGGCGCCTCGGGATGCGGACTTCTGGTGCGCGAACTCACGTAACCCGGTGCTTTTCGAGCAAGCGGTGACGGCAGCCCTGGAGGATGGCTTCGAGCTGTACCTTGAGGTGTCCAGCAAGCCCATCGTCGCCCACGCCCTGAAGGAGACTGCTGATGCTTGCGGGCGCGAACACGTAATGGTATGCCCGAGCCTCAGGGAGGGGCGGCCGGAGTATCTGGAACTGCTCGCTAGCCTCGCTCGTCTGTATTGCCACGGCGCCGACCTGCAATGGCCGGCTCCGGGAGCCTTGCTCGATCTGCCGAGCATGGGCTGGAACCACCAGCGCTACTGGACCACGGCCTTGCCGGTGCGGGCCAACCTGGGCAGGGGCCACGATCCGCTGCGGCATTCGTTGCTGGGCAGCCGCCAGCTGGTGCGCAGTGCGCCGCCCTGTGACATCTGGCGCACGCGGCTGGATTTCGAACTGCGTCCCTATCCGGGCAGCCATCCGATCTGCGGCGTGGAGATCTTGCCAGCGGCGGCCTTGCTGAACAGCTTCATGCAGGCCGGGACGCGGGACGGGCACCTTCCGACCCTGCGTGACGTGCTGTTGCGCACGCCCGTGGCGGTGGAGGGTACACGGGATATCCAGATCGTCAGGCAGGGCCAGCAGATCCGCCTGTGCAGCCGACTTGACGATGAAGCGGTGCAATCCGAGCAGGAGCGCGAAATGGGCTGGTTGACCCATACCACCGCCAGCCTGGACTGGAACACCGAGCTGCAAGGCCCGGCGCCCGAAGTGGCGGCCTGGCAGGTTGACTGCCCCGAGTCGCTGGAGTGGCCGCAGCTCGAGCCGATGTACCGGCGCCGGGGCATCGCCGACTACGGCTTCCGGTGGCATATCCGTTCGTTGCGGCGCGGGCCGGGCCGGCTGATGGCGACGATCCAGGCGCAGCTCGGCCCGAACCAGGCCAACAGCTGGGCGGTGGTGCTGGATGCCGCGCTGACCAGCCTGCCGCTGTTGTTGCCGGATGACGATCTGTTGCGCATGCCGGCGGCTATCGCCTCGTTGTGCGCGAGGTCCACGCCACCGGAGATCTTTACCCTGTTCGCCGAACTGGCGCCGCGCACTGGCGAGCGCCAGCCCATCGACCTGCTGGTGCTCGATGAGCGGGGAGAGCTGGCCGCGCGCATCGAAGGCCTGGTGTTCATGACGGTGGACCGCCAGGACGAACTGGCCCACGGCAGCAGTGCGACGGTGTTCGTCGAAGACTGGGAGACCTGTCGTTTCGAGCCCCCCACCGAGCCGCTGCCGCAGTTGGTGCTCCTCGGATCGGACGACGATGCCGCGCAGCGTTTGTCCCTAGGGCTGCGCCGGGCCGGGATCGAGCATGCCCGGGTACGAGACGGCGCCGAATTGCGCTTGAATGGACAGCCGACGCTGGTGCTGGTGCTCGGCAGCGCACCGGCAGACGATGAGGCGTTGTCGGATGCGGTCGAGGCCAATGCCTGGCGCCTGCTGCAAGCTACGCAGCAGGTCCAGCGCCTGGCCCTGGAGCAGCCATCCCTGCGCCTGGGTTGCGTGACCTTCGGAGTCAAGGCCATGGCCAACCGGGCCGCCCTGGCCCAGTCGCCGCTGTGGGGTGTGGCGCGGATCGTCGCCGGCGAACAGCCAGGCCTCTGGGTAGGCTTGATCGACATCGATCCGGCAGCCTTGAACAGCGACAGCACCTTCGGCCTGCTACGAGGCGCCCTGGGGCACAAGAGCGAGGATGTGCTGGCCATCGGTACCCAGGCCTGCCAGGTCCTGCGCTTGCAGGAAGCAGTCGTGCCAGGCCCCAAGGGCAAGCCGCAATGCGTTCCGGACGCCACCTACGCCATCACCGGCGGCTTCGGCGCCCTGGGCCTGCAGGCCGCCCAGCACCTGGTGAACCAGGGTGCACGGCGCCTGGTGCTGATCGGCCGCCAAGGCTTGCCGGCACGCAGCGTCTGGCCCGCGCTGCAGGATCCGCAACAACGCTTGGTGATCGACGGCATCCGTGCGCTGGAGCGCCAGGGCGTGACGGTGCTGCCCCTGGCGCTGGACATCGCCGATACGGCGAAGGTGGCCGAGGCGTTGTCCGAGTCGGCCCTGGGCCTGCCGGCGATACGCGGTGTGGTGCACGCCGCTGGCGTCTTCAAGGGCGGCATGATCGAGCATCTGCAGCGCGCCAGCCTGTCCCAGGTGCTGCGGGCCAAGGTCACCGGGACCCTGGCCCTGGAGTGGGCGTTTCCTCCCGGGAGCCTGGACTTCCTGGTGCTGTTCTCCTCCAGCGGGCAGCTGGCGCGCCCCTCGGGGCAGGCCGGTTATGCCGCGGCGAATGCCTTCATGGATGGCTTCGCCAGGTATCGGGCAGGGCAGGACGGTCAACGGACCCTGAGCATCGCCTGGATGGCCTGGGAGCAATTGGGGATGTCCAGCAATATCGACCCAACCCTGCGCGAATGCGCGGCCAATGGCCTGGGGGCTCTGAGTATCCCCACGGCACTGGCGTCCTGGCAGTTGGCCCAGGACTGTGGTGCACCCTATGCGGCGGTATTTCGTGTACAGCGCTCGGCGGACCTAGGCCAGCCACTGCCGGTGTTGAGCAGGCTGCTGTGCGACGCCGCGCAAGAGGCGGCGCAAGTGACGTCACTCGATCCCTGGCGCGCGGTGCCCGACGAGCAGCTTGGGCAGTGGCTGACGCAGGACATCCAGGCGTTGATCGCGGCTGAACTGCGTTGTACCCCCGAGGACATCAACCCCCAGCGGTCGTTGGTGGAGAAGGGCATGGATTCGCTGCTCAGCGTCGCACTGCGGATTCGCCTGAAGCAGCGCTACCGGATCGACCTGCCGCCCACGCTCATCTGGAACCACCCGACCGTGGAGGCCATTGCCCGCTACGTGCGCCAGGCACTGGCCTAGCCAGTAAGGCAAGCCGGCCCGGTACCTGCCAGACCAGGCGGCGTTGCCGGGGCCGGTGGATTTCTCATGCAACCGACAGGAAACCGCCATGCAGAATGCAACGGCCAGCTGGACCGCGATCTACACCTCCATCGCCCGTGCCGCCCACCAGGTACTGGACCAGCACCCCAAGGTGGTCGACGACCCGGTGGTGGTCGGCCTGGTCGAGGGCTCCAGTGCGGCGCAGATCCAGGCTCGGGCCGACGACTTCCAAGGGCCGGTGCAGTGCCTGGCCCGGGCGTTGTTCGTCATGCGCAATCGCTTGGCCGAAGACGAACTGCATCGAGCGGTAGCGGCTGGGGCAGGGCAATACCTGATGCTCGGGGCGGGCTTGGATACTTTCGCCTATCGCCAGCCCGACTGGGCCCGGGGTATACGCCTGATCGAGGTCGACCACCCTGCCTCCCAGGCATGCAAGCGCGATTACCTGCACGCGGCGCGCATCGGCATTCCGCGCAACCTCAGTTTCTGTGCCATGGATTTCGAGCGCATGACCCTGCGCCAGGGCCTGGAAACCGTCGGCTTCGATCCCCAAGTGCCGGCCTTCCTGTCCTGGCTCGGCGTCACCCAGTACCTGGAGCGGGCGGCGATCCAGCGCACCCTGGAGGATGTGCTGGCGCTCCCCGTCGGTAGTGGCCTGGTGATGAGTTTCATCATCAAGGATCCGGGGCTCGATGGCCTGGACCAGGAGGCGGTGCAGGTGTTTTCCAGCCTGGCGGCCGCTCGCGGCGAACCCTGGATCAGCCGCTTCGACCCCGGGCAGTTGCAGCACTGGCTGCTGGAGCTGGGATTTGCCGAGGCGCTACTGGTCGCACCGGCCGAGCTGGAGCAACGTTACTTCGCCGGGCGCACGGACGGCCTGCGGGCACCGTTCTTCGAACAACTAATGATCGCGCGGGTATAGGCGCCGGCGAGTTGTCGTCTTTAGGCGGGATCTATTCATATGCCGTTTGGCTGTTCACGTTTAACAAATAGCAAATGTCCGGTGGTAAAGGACTGGTGGTTCGGTTTTCGTGGTAGCTAGTCGCGGCAGGTAAAAACGGCACTGCGATGCGTATTTTTTATATTCCTAGAACCTTCCTTAAGAACAACGCGGAAGAAAAGTCACTGGTTTTTGAAATGAATGTAAAATTTTTAATAGCGAAAAAATCCTACTTGCATAGATGCCTTTTATGGCAGTTTCTGTGGGGGCTTAACTGAGAACTTTATGAAGAACAGATTGTCTCGTTAAACTTTCTAATGGTTGGATATTACGTTTTGGTCGCTAAGAAGAGTTGTGCAAATCATGACGTATAAGACGTATTATGCTCTTCATTTGGCACTTGATTTTTAAGGGGGCACCGTTAACTCCGGCTTATTTTGCTCGATCGAAGTGTATTCATAAAGTTAATGGAATGATAGAGGTGTTATATGGAAACTTCAAGGAACCTAACTATTGTCGATATGTTTGAGAGGCAGGCTAATTTGCACTCAAGCAAAATTGCATTATATCACTGCTCGGACAGTATAACTTACGGCCTCCTAAACGAGAAAATAAATCGGCTGGCAAGGCACTTGATCGAACGCGGCGTCGAGGCTGGCGATATCGTCGCGGTGTGTGTTGAGCAGTCAATAAGTCGAGTTGTTTTTATGATGGCGATAGTGAAGGTCGGCGCCGTCTATCTGCCGCTTGATCCTGATTATCCCACTGCAAGGTTTGATTTTATACTTGAGGATACACAAGCGGAACTGGTAATTACATCAAAAGCATATGAGCATAAATTTTTCACTTTTCGAGGGGTATTGATTATTCCCGACAGTGATTGGGAAAAGGCTCTAATTGATAGACAAACAATCAGTAATCTTCTGAAGGAGATACCGTCATCAAGTTTAATGTATGTGATATATACATCCGGAAGCACTGGGATTCCGAAAGGAGTAGCTGTCCAGCATAGTGCAATAGCGAGCTTTATCGAAAATATTCAGCCAGCGATCAATTTTTCATCAGAGAACACAGCGATACAAATTCTCTCTTATACATTTGATGCTTCATTTGTCGATACGTGGATGCCACTCCTAATGGGCGCGACATTGTATCTTTACCCGAATAATAAGTTGTTGGGTGAGGCGTTATTGGATTACATTAGGATGAATAAAATTGATACCATCCCAATGATTACTCCGACCATTCTTGCTACTTTTCCGACTGGTCACCCAATAGGGGAGCTTAAAAGTATTGTCGTAGGCGGTGAGGCGTGTGCGGATAACGTGTTCCTGTATTGGGCTAGTAGGCTTCAGATGTACAATCTTTATGGTCCAACTGAAACAACAGTTGCTGTTACTTGTCATAAATATGTGGCAGGACAAAGCGTTAAAAATATCGGCAGTCCTCTTTCAGGTGTTGATTTTTATGTGCTAGATGAAAAATTCCAGCCTTCACCTGCCGGCTCATCAGGTGAGCTTTTCATTGGTGGTGCGCAACTTGCCAAAGGCTACTTGAATAGGCCAGAGTTAACGGAAGAAAAATTTTTATATATTGAAGTAATTAACTCAATAACTGGAAAAAGTGAACGCAAGAGACTCTATAGGACTGGCGATATTGTGACACTATTGCCAAATGGAAATATTGAATACATAGGCAGGAACGATACGCAACTCAAGGTTAGAGGCTTTCGCATTGAGTCTGGTGAGATCGAAAACTCAATCAATAGGATCAGGAATGTCCGAGAGTCTGCTGTTGTAGTGGTGAATAAGGAGTTGGGGCAATCCGTATTGGCAGCTTTTGTTACGCTGTCGGATCACCATTCAAAGGATGAGGTGAAAGTAAAGTTGGAAATCAGGAAGGCACTCCAGAATACTCTTCCCTCCTACATGGTTCCCGACAAGATTTTTATCTTGGACTACTTTCCGCAGACGGCCAGTGGAAAAATCGATCGAAAAGCACTTCAGTCCTTGATGAAGGAAGAGGAGCTTTCGTTAGATGATGTAGCGGAAGATGATGTTGAAGGGACGCTTATTGCGATATGGAAACATGTTTTACAGTCAGATGACATTAAGGCTCAAGATAATGTTCTTGAGATCGGAGGGAACTCGGTTGCGGTTGTTCGTGCATTTACCTCGCTGCCAGAGTCGATACGAAGCAAACTGACACTGGTTGATCTTTATACCTACCCCTGTATTGAACAGTTGGCGCAAGAAATAAAACTTCGCGAAAAAAAACGCCCACTCACGTTTGAAGAAAAAATGCATGAATCCAAAAGAGTGTTGCTTGGCGACATTAAACTTGCGGCAGGCTATGGATTCCCGACAGAAATTGATTCTGATGTTTTAGCCAGTCCGGAAAATATACTACTAACTGGTGTAACTGGTTTTGTTGGAGTGCATTTGTTGTTGGAGTTGCTAGAAAAAACATCGGCAAAAATATATTGCTTGGTTAGGGCGGGAAGCACCAAACATGCTATTGATAGGATAAAATCCACCTTGAGTAAATATAGGATTTCTTGGCCAGAAGAGCAATCTAGCCGAATTGCTCCAATCCTGGGGGATTTTACTCATCCACAACTGGGTATGTCAGATTCCGACTTTGAAAATACATCAAAAACAATTCAAGTTATCTATCACATTGGCGGAAATGTTAACTATGTTAAACCTTACGCCGAGATGAGTGCGGACAACGTAAATGGGATTCAGGAAATTATTCGATTTGCGACGACATCAAAGTTGAAATATCTAGTTGCGTGCTCCACGATAGCCGTTTTTAGTTGGGGGCATCTGATCACAGGTAAAACATGGATGTGTGAGGATGATGATATTCATCAGAATCTACCCGCGGTTTGTAGGGATACCAATTATGTAAGAAGTAAGTGGGTAATGGAAAATATCTTAGAGGAGGCAAAAAAGAAAGGACTACCTGTTATTGGCATTCGACCAGGATTTGTCATGTGTCAGAGTGATAGCGGTGCTACAGAAATGAACCAGTGGTGGGGAAGTTTAGTCCGATGCTGTGTGGCTCTCGGGACCTACCCCATGATCATGGGGCTTAAGGATCAACTGGTGACTGTGGACTTTGTAGCAAAGGCCATTGTACATATTTCTCAAAATAAAAAGTCTCCTGGTAAGTTTTTTCACCTCGTTCCTGAACCCGTGCATGACATCTCTCTTTCTGAGTTTTTTGAGAAAATAAAAGAGTATTTCGGGATAAAGCTCCGCCCTATACATTACCGTGAATGGCTAAATCAATGGAGGGATAATGAACATAGCCCCCTGTATAGCTTGTTAAGTTTGTTCACCGAGGAGGTCGCTCCAGGTAAATCTCTCGTCGAGTCTTATGAAATGACTTACTACTTTGACAGGAAGAATACTTCGGAGTTTCTTAAAGGAAGTGGAATAGAAACGCCTCCAATCGATAAGTCACTTCTTTCAAGGTATTTGGATTTTATGGGTATCTCTGTACATACTCCTAAATAACTCTGAATAGCAGTGCATTGCGGCGCGATGCACTGCCTATTTGGTAAGGTTGAGATCCTATGTTTGTGAAGAAGCCACAAATATTCACTTTGCATTTTGCGGGTGGAAGCTGCTACTCCTATCAGTTTATGAAGCCTGAGTTGACCGACTTTGATGTTGTAGCAGTAGAGTTGCCAGGAAGAGGGAAGAGAATAGCTGAACCGCTTATTCGAGGCTTTGAGGTTGCTGCTCTAGACATTTTTCAGCAAATTGTATCTCGACTCAGTGGGAGCCCATTTATTTTATATGGACATAGTATGGGGGCCATTCTCGGTCTGAGGGTTGCGCGAATGCTAGAAATTTATGAAAGAAGGCCATCAGCTCTTATTTTTACCGGGCATGCGGGGCCGAGATTAGTTAAGTATAAGAACACCGCTTTCCTCGAGACCCAGGAGCTCAAGCAGGTATTGCTTGAACTTGGCGGCCTTCCTGATAGCATTACAAATAATTCCGAGTTGTTCTCTTTTTTTGAGCCTGTTATTAGGGCTGATTTTGAAGTGGCGGAGCGTGCAGGTAGCTATAACTTTGAGTCAGTTGATATTCCCCTGTGTGTGCTAATGGGGACGGAAGAAAATTTTTCAGGCGAAATCGATTCATGGAGGGATTATACAACCTCTCATTTTAGCAAAAATCTTCTTAGTGGTGGCCACTTTTTCATCCATCATCATGCTTGTGAAATAGCTTCCATTGCAAAGTCAATGTTGTCACAGGAAGGCTAGTGTTGATTGAAGGGCATGCATCGGAAGGCTATAATTTTGATTTGGATGGTATCTCTTAGGTAAAGCTATTGAGCCCTAAGCCTCTATGCCTGGATAAAGGAAAGTCAGCTCTAATCCGTGAAAATCTACACCTTACGCATCAGCATTGAAGGTGTGTTAGCCAGACGCTTAGTCCATTTTTCCGCTATCAGCGGCCCTTTCAGGTAAGGCTTTTACCATTCTTATCCGTTCCATTAGCTGTTCAAATCCATTTGCTCTGGGCCATTTCCTTTTATGGTTTATGGGGAAGAATGTTATTTAAAACGCTGAGTTGCAGGGAGTGTTGTTGGTTTTCCAATATATGAGTTTTCAAGCTCATTTGGCGGGATAACCCTTCGCTACGGCCTAATTTAAGCAGTTTATCTATCGTGCATGTGTAGAAAGTGATCGTAATTATTTCCATCGACATAACAGCAGTTGTCTAGATCGGTTACCGCATTTCTGGTTGCGGCGACGAACGGTCATGTGTAATCCTTACCGGGCGCCGCATATCGGCGCCGGGTGTGAGAACCCGAATTGATACCAGCGGGTCGCGTTATGGCGATCCGTAGGGCAGGCGTTCGCGTCTGGCCGGTCTGGTATCAGCCGGTTTCTCACCCCTACGGGTCGCCGCCATCCAATTCTCTGATGACGGCGTAGAAGAGCCACTCAGGGAGGAGGAAGCGGTATGGAGCATTTCGATAGTCAGACCAAGCCAAGTATCTACGCTGAAACGGCTTATGAGTTGATTCTCAGTGGCGTTAACCGATTTGAGTCTGAAACAGATAGGCGGTTATTGCTAGATTCTCTACTATGCCAATGCGCTGTGTTTGCCCGCATAATAGCTGGTGAAGAGGCATTTCAGGATTTGCTGGAACGGCTGAAAAACTTTGATTTCAATGCTGAGTTTCAAGCGGATACTCATGCGCATTGACTCTCGCTTAGCAATGGTTGGTTGGGCTGCTCTTATATCAATAACAGTTTATGCACAGCGCTAGCGCCCAATCAGGCTTAATTCTACCGAACTTGTTTGTTTATTTCAGACGTCGTGTGGGCTCTATTGCGTCATGCAGGACTCGCACGACCTCAACGACCTGATCCTCATTGCATCGATAAAACACGATGTGTCTGGGCCTTACAACTCGGCCTTCAGTGTTATCCAATCTGCAGAAGAACAGGTGCAGGCTTCGCAGGCCTGGCGAGATCTCCTCGCGAGTGACGCTGCCCAACCTCTCAGGCTCCTCTCCAATGGATCGAAAAGTGTTTTGCAGGAGACTCTGGTACCGACGACGGGCACCCTCGCCAAACCTCACTTCTGTGTACCGTAGGATGTCGATGACGTCAGTTCGGGCCTGCTTCGAAATGTGTACCTGGAGCTGGCTCATTCTTTTTCGCTTGCCAGCTGGCCCAGGTTCTCGAAGTAAGCCTCCAGATCCTCAACAGCTACAGCATCAAACTGTCCAGACTCAAGCTCCATGATGCCGATCGATGTCGCGTTACGTAGGCCTTCGAGCCTGGCGGACTCCGATGCTTCATGCTCGAGCAGCATTCGAAGGCCGGCGCGCACGACCTCGCTGAAGTTCTGGTAGCGACCATCCTTTACCAACTGGTCTATGGACTGTTCCATGGGGTTGGGGACTATGACGTTGTGTGTGGCCATGAGGGTGTCCTGCGTGACGGGTGGCATGGCATTTTACGCCATATCCCTTGCTAAAACACCAAAGGTGTCGTATACCTCAAAATATGGTGTTCTTACGGACTCGAGACATAAATCATGACAGCTGCAGCCACTACAACCTTTGCTCATCGCCTCGGTAGCGCACTGGGGACTGCGGCACGATTTTGTCTGCATGATCGCAACCCAATGGTCCGCTGGATCAAGCGCGCAATCGTTCTTGTCGTCTTGGGCGCTGTCCTGGTGAACTCATTCAGTTTGATTGCAACCGGTCTCTTGAGCTTGGGAAGTATAGGGCTGGTTTTATTGGCTTTGACTAAAGTTGGTGGAACTGGCTTCGCGGAGAGTAATTGTTCTGAGGTGGCTCATAATCCGAAGATTCCTCGAAATGGCCAGTGGGGATATGGTTATTACGATAATTATGGGAACTTCAAAGGAATGTCAAACCCAGATAAGTGAGTATGTTTTGTTCATCGTGTTGGGGGCCAAATAGCCCCCATTTTTATTTCGATGAAATTGACCCCACAGCCTGTTGAGCCATGCCGCCAGCTTTTTCCCCTGAAGATTGAAGATCTTTCGTACCGCTAGATATTCCCTCAAGAACTTTACCCGCGCTCACTCCAGCCCAACCAAGTGCGCCTATCCAGAACATTGGCAAGATGATGAACATGGCCCCCATGACGAAGTTAAGGATTGCATCCTGAGTGGTTGTGTTGAGCCCCATAACCGGGTCAAACGAAAGATGCGGTGAGCCTGAGCCGTAAAGTACGTCGATGATGGTGCTGTCTACCCAACGCGCCAGTTGGAACCAAAAGTCGACAAAGATCAATGCGAAGAACACCACTGACATGGTCATCGCAACATTCAGCTGGTAGGCACCAATGATCAGTACCAGGGGCAGGCAGATCACCATTGCCATCTTGAGGAAGGCCATCACCATCGGTAGCGCCTGACGAACGATATCCATCCCCGGAAAGTACGCCAGTGAGCCCACCCCAACTCCGAGTGTTCCGCCGGCGCGAGCTAGTCCGTTCCACATTGTCCCGCCGGTCTGGCCACCATAGTCGGAGTACACGTCTCCATTGACCTGGCTGGACGGTGACACGACCTGTCGAATCATCGAGTCCGTGACTTCGTCCTTAGATAGCCATTTCGCCCAGCCAAGAAACTTGTTCATCAGAGTGGGATCGACTTGCGCCTGCAGGCGATCTCGGAGACCGATGCTCCCGTCCGACCACCATTGCTTGCATGTCGGATAGCCTCCACCCCCGGTCACCTGGGGCAGTCCGTCGTCTCGTTTCGCGTCGTATGGCCATGCTGTACGAGGAGTCTTGGAGTAGTCCGTGTCGTAATAGCCAGATGTGTTCAGCAGGAAGCGTGAACCGATCCAGTTGAGGTCCTGGAGGGTTTTGGGGTCCTTTGTGATAGACCCGAGATCCGGCTGACGCATGAAGAGGCGCGCCCGGGAAGGGCCGAAGCAGTCGTGTGTGAAGTCAGCCACCTCTTGAGCAAGCAAGGGGTTATCAATCCGGATTGCGTCGACGTCCATCCGCATTTGCCTAAGATCGGTACCGCAGGGGATAGCCGCTACCGCTCCGCTATTCAGGCCCTTGCTCAGTGAGTGCATCACAGCCCACCAGATCGGGATTCTAGCGCTCTTGCCGGTCAGCGAACTGAATGTGGTATTCCATCCGGTATCCCCTGGGGCCGGCAGCAGTACCTGGCATTGCTTAGCCCTGGTCTGGTCGAACTGGAGGGTATCGAAGCCCACACTCATCACGGGGATGGCACACAGAGAAACAACCACGTATCCGACGTACAGCTGGGTCTCAATCCTAGCCAGCGACAAGACCCCCTTGTTGCCTTCATCTGCACCTTCCTGGCGAACCTTGATCCATTCCCTCACGACGATGATTAAGAAGGGGAGAGCGAACAGGCCGGTGTCAGAGATCATGTCCCAGATACCGTTGTTGATCAGCCAGCCGAGCAGTGTCAGGTAGAACTCCAGGTAGTCGTTCGTGTAGAGGGTCATAGAATTTCCTCCCAGGGCATCGGCGCCTTACTGACCTCAAGCACCAGGAACAACATGAGAACGAGCCCTTCGACACGTATGAGGCGCTTTTGGGCTTGAGCAGATGGTGGAGGTAGCTGTCGCTTCAAACGCAGCCAGGCGACGACGATGAGGCTGTAGAGAAGCAGCCTCCACAGCAGCATCGTGAGGTAGTTATTGCTTCGCCATGTCGACCAGGTCTCCATGGCACCTAGATTGTTGAGTGCAATCAGGCTGATCACTACGCACACAATCATTAAAAATACACACAGGGCCAGGCCACCCGCCAGGCGCCTGAGTACCGTGGGTTTCTTCTCGAGGTTCTCTGGCAGGCTCATCAGTTACTCCCTGCCTGCAGGTTTCTGCAGCTGTTGCAGGCGGTCGCTTTCGGGAGCGGCTTGGTAGATCGTCCGGGAGTTCTCAGCGCGTGTTTTGCCTCGTTCAATAATCGCCATCGGTGAGTTGTTCGCCAGGTCGCGCCGAAGATCCAGCTCCATCTTGAGGTTGTCGATTTCTTTCTGCAGAACCTCGGATTGGGTGGTTGTCTGTTCCACGGCCAGATTGTTCGCGGCGACGTTCGATTCTCGAGATCCAGTGATCAGCATGCGATTCAACATCAGCGCTTTGCCGAGAATGTCTGAGAGCGCTACTTCGGATGCCAAACGCTGTGCCAGCACTGCTTGATCGCGCTCATCGCGCAGTGCGTTGATCACACCGCGGGTAATTGGCAGAGAGTCGCTACTGGCCTCTCTCAGTTTTTCTGACGTGATGTGTGTTCCAGGTTTCAGCAGATCCTGGATGGCTGTCAGTTTTTTATCGTAGGTTTCCTGGATCAGTGGCGTGAGCCCCACGCCGGGTGTCGAGGCACTGGAGCAGCCTTCGCAGGTTTTGATTTCTTGCTCGCCCAGGACCCGGTTCGCAAACTGCGCGGCTTCGGTAGGAGACTCCCAGTAACCGCACACCAGGCCGTTCGAGCAGTTCGATTGTTGAACGCGGGAGGTCTCTGTAGCTGAGCGGCCATTGAGTAGGTTGTAGCCGGCTTTGACGACGTCGCTCACAACCTTGATGGGTTTTTGTCCTGAGCCGCCTGCTTGTTCACCTCCTACCCATGTAACCCCGGAGTTACCTGGGCCGTTTTCAACTTTGTCGACGACGGCAACAGCGTCATTCCCCGAGGACAAGGCCTGTCCCATTTTTTGTCCTTCTGCGACCTTCCCCCATCCAGCCTGGCCGCCGGCGATGTCGGCCATGCGTTCGGCCATTGCCCTGCAGGTGCCCTTCGATCGATCGTAGTCGAGGCGCGCCTGCAGGATGCCGTTAGTCAGCAGGTTGTACAGTGCGGGGTTTGCTCTTTGCAGAATCAATGCCGGCAGCGACATCACCGCGCCTGTAGCACTCTGGATGACGTTGCTCATGATGTTTTGAAAGCCCTGCGTGGCGCCGTTTAGCTGGTTCTCCAGGGTATGGCTTAAGTCCATGTTTCCGCAGACCAGGTTGTTCTGCCATCCAGCTCCGACGGTGATGCTTTCCATCTGCCCGGCGCTACCCATGCTCACAGCACTGCCCCCGCCGATGCTGTACAGCACGTCGTCGCCAATCACGCTGCCCTGAGACTCAACCTTGATTGGGTCAGCCGCAAAAGCCACGGTACCGCTCAAGCTGATGGCTAATCCGATAGCCTGGGTCATCTTCTTCATTCTTCACGTCCGTCGTTGAGTTATTGAAAGTCGGTGCTGCCGAGGAAAATTTGCCCGCGCCGTTGGCAGCACGAGTAGGGGCGCCAGAGAGCCCAGGCATAAGCGCCATTGGCCGCTTCCATATCTGTGCCTATTCCCCACCCGGCGGTAGGAAATGTTGCGCAGGTAAGGCTCAGGGAAGGCGTGAGTTGCTGCCACTTCCCGGTCGAGTAGTCGTCCTCGAGGAGTTCGCCGGCGGGCCAGTAGCCAGGCATTGGAAAGGTCCGCATTGGCACGTAGACGTGCGGTTGGCCCACACGTGTTGTGATATCGCCGGCACGTTGAGCGATCACCGCTGCTGCTTTGAAGTCGTCACTCTGGTGAATGAATCCGCTGCGCGGGTAGATGCTTCCCCACATGTTCGCGGACAGGAGGCCGCCAACCTCCCTCAGACCAGGTATCAGGGCCTCTGGATAGACGACCTCGGGGAGCCCATGGCGCCATGCAAGGGTGTCGAGGGTACTGAGCATGTATGGAACGAAGGGGAGGGTGGCACCTGGGCATGCGTAGCCCGAAGCGGCGGCAAACTTGCTGAAAACAGCCCCACCTGGGTGCCCGATTACGTCAGCGTTTTTGAACTTCGAGATGTTGTTTTCGGCGTTGTGGTTCGTTGTTCCGTTGTTCCCGGCTTGTGCTGTGGGATTCGGCATACCCATCGGGCTGACTTCCACCCATGGGTTTTCGCCGGTATTGGCGTAGGCCGACACAACGGCGTCGGGCACGTAGTGACGGACCTTGACCGAGGTCTTGACCTTGCAACCGAAGGGCGTACACAGCAGCCAGTAGCAGATCCCTACAACCCGATAATCCAGGCAGGTCGGGGAGGCAGTAGACGCCACGATTGCCGCCGTGTTGATCGCGGCTGATGCTGAAAATGAAGTGAGCGCAGTCAGCGCAAATGCCAGCGTGCGAGATCTCATTGCTGCCTCCTCGAGCGGATAGCTTTCAAGGCAACTGCAACGTCAGGTTGGCCGTAGACAACGTACTTTCGGTCGACTACTACAGCCGGGATCTTCTCAATGCCGGCACTCCAGGCATCAGTCAGCCCCTGCTGCGCCTTGGCCAACTCCCCGATTAGGCGGATGCCCTCTGCGCTCTTCATCATTCGTTGAGCAGCGATTGTGGCCTGCTGGGGATTGGGGGGAAGGTTACGTGATAGCTGGTTTTCCAGGCGCTCCTGGTCATCCAGCAAAATGACGCGAACCTGAACGCCTGCAGGAACTACCAGTGGATGAGCGGAGTCGGTGACTGCCCAGGCTTCAGCGTGAGCGTCCCCAAGTGCAAGTGAGCCGAAGATGATAAGGAGGATGGCTTTTAACATACGGGCTATACCTAGTCATTAGTAGATAGGTACAGCCTGGGTCGACTCAAAACTGAGTGCAGTAGAAAATGGATAACCAAGACATTGGGATTTTCTGGTTGGTCTGTCCCGGATCTGGTGGACAGGTAGTTAAGAGCTACTGCTCGCATAGCGCCGCTCAAACTCCATCGGACTGAGATAGCCCAACGTCGAGTGGCGACGACGGTGATTGTAAAAGCGGATGTAGTCGAACAGGTCGGTTTTCGCTTCTTGGTAACTGGCATAGCGCGTCAGGTACACCCGCTCGGCCTTTAGCGAACGGAAGAAACTCTCCATCGCGGCGTTGTCCCAGCAGTTCCCTGGTCGTGAATGGCTGGGCACGATTCGATGCCGCCGAAGCAAGGCTTGGTAGTCGTACGCGCAATATTGGCTGCCGCGATCCGAGTGCAGCAGTACCTCAGTTTGCGGCTGTCGACGTGCGACGGCCATCTCCAGCGCAGCATGCACCAAGGCCTGATGCATGCGGTGATGCATCGCCCAGCCGACGACGGCACGTGAATAGAGATCTAGTACGACGGCCAGATACAGCCAGCCTTGAGCCGTCCTCACGTAGGTCATGTCCGAGACCCAGTGCTGATTGGCGCGATCCGAGGCGAACTGGCGATCCAGGTGGTTCGGGGCAATCGGCAGAGCATGACGACTGCTGGAAACCAGCCGCCAGCGCTTGCGCGAACGAACGCGAAGTCCGGCTTCGCGCATCAGGCGAGCGACCCGGTGCCGACCACACGCATGCCCCATGGCCGCCAACTCGGCCTTGATGCGACGATGGCCATAGATTCCATTCACCTCGTGGTGGATGGTGCGGATCTCCTGGCTCAGACGCCGATTCGCCATCTCTCTCGCCGAAGGAGGCCTTTGCTGCCAGGCATAGAAACCGCTGCGTGATACCCGCAGCAGCCGGCACATCGGCGCTACGGAATAGCGACCGGCCAACGCCTCGATGGCGCGAAACTTCACTTCGTAGGCTGCGAGAAGATGGCGAGCGCCTTTTTTAATACATCGCGCTCCATGGTGACCTGGGCCAACTGCTGGCGCAGGCGACGCAGCTCCGCGCTCTCACCACGCTGCTTGCCGTTACCCGGAAAGGCATCGTCACCTTGCTGTTCGTACTGGCGCTTCCATTTGCCCAACAGGCTTTCAGCGATGCCCAATGTGTCGGCTACGTGACGAAGCCGCGTACCGGCAAGTACCTGGTCTACCGCCTCGCGTTTGAAGGATTCGGGAAATCGTCGTCTGGTCTGGATCATGAACACTCCTTGTGGTGGACATTATCCACCTTAAGTCAGTGTCCACTCAGCCCGGGACAGACCAAAGTCATCTACCCAGTTTTGCAAGCCAAGACAGAGTATGCAGTTGAGTTTCCCAAGAGCGCGATTGTCTTCTGCGCTAGGAACGCGGATATTTCCATACCTTATTGCCTGGAAAATTTTCGATGAAACTACCAGAAATCAGTACATTTATTGCTCGATGGCCCTTGCTGGGCCTGGCTCCCCCTACCGCTTGGATGGTTTCTCAAGACTGCGAAAATCAAGTTCTGGCTTTGCTGGCACGGCTTGGCGCAGGTTATCGACGCCACGGAAACTGTGCAGTCCATGAAACTGCCGTTGTTGAGCAAGGTGCTGTGTTAAAGGGCGCGATTATCATCGGCGCAGGATCCTTCGTGGCGGCGGGTGCCTACCTACGTGGGGGTGTTTATCTCGACAGTAAATGCATTGTTGGCCCAAGCTGCGAAGTGAAAAGCAGCTTCATGCTTGCCGGAAGCAAGCTGGCGCACTTCAATTTTGTCGGGGACTCATTGATTGGCGAGAACGTGAATGTCGAAGCAGGTGCAATTATAGCCAATTACCGCAACGAGCTAGATGGTGTGGATATCAAAATCCGCTATGCAGATAATGTGATCGAAACAGGAATTAAGAAATTCGGTGCCTTGGTCGGCGATGGCTGCAAAATTGGGGCGAATGCAGTCATCGCACCCGGTGCTCTATTGCGGCCAAAGACACACGTTCCACGTCTCGGGTTAATTGACCAGTTTGCCTACGATTAAGCAGAACGGGCGCCTCATCCGGCAGCACGCCGACGGTTTCCCACATATTATCTCGCCAAACTGTCGCAGGCCTGCTCACACGCACTCTGCTGCTCCGGCTTTGACCAACATCTGCTGATCACTCGCAAGCTGCGACTGCCGCAACGAGCAATCGCTCGTACCCGATCAGCTTTCGGCGCTCTGCAGCAGTGCCCGCACCTTCACCTCCGGGCTGTCGGTCTACCTGAGCCTCCAGACAATAGAGCCCCATCGACACCATCAAGACTCGCTGCTAACATCCGCGCCACGTTCGCCATCAACAAGGGGATTGGCGAAAATAGAAGCCCCGAAGACTTACGCACTTCGGGGCTTTGTCTTTCATGGAGTGCACTCATTTTTCGACCTGGATTGTAGGCGTATCTCGCGATTTTTCCTAAAGCGGATTTTCGCTTCAGTTTTATTCTTTAAAAGACGGGCTTTAGCCCTTATTGCTGAGCGAAGCGAATCATTTGCATCCTTTGTTAGGCACTTTTTACCAGCCGTTTTTTTAGGTGATACAGGCTGGTCCCAACAGGTCGACCTTCCAGAACACCATAAATCTCGTACCCATGCTGTTCGTAGAAGTTTTTAGCATCAAAGGTTTTTAAAAATGCAATCATCGCCCCATTTTCAACGCCAATTTTTTCTGCCCTCTCCAATAGCATAGAACCAATTTTTCTACCACGATGAGATTGCTTAACCCAAAAGGTATCAATCTCCAACCCATCCCAGTAACAATTAAACTTAATTGCACCGACATACTCGCCTATGTCGTCGTGCGCAACCAGCATAAACATCCTATCTTCCGACTCTGGTGTTAGATTTGGGTATTGAATCCGAAGATATTCTGAAAATCTACTATCCAAAACTGACTGATCTTTTTCTGTTGGTGAATCCAATACTTCAATCCTGACTTCCAATTTACTTCTCCAGTGATTAACCTTAAAAGTTACCTACAGATTCCGGCATAAAATTTTACTTTGCGATATTCGATGCCGCGTGACACCTTATATTCATGCATCCTCAACTTGAGCAATCACAAATTCAGATATGCACATACGACATCAGTAATAAAAGAAAGTGGCATAATCACACTAGTGATTATCACCACGCCACCTGCCTAGAGGTTGTAATCTTCTTCACGTGGCTCTCATACGCTGCCAGGACTATTCAGCAGTCCAGTTGATCAGCCAAGTCCAGAAACTCTCGGGCATTGATATCGAAGCGCTCATCAAAAGCCGTATCGACATTACCCTGAGGCCCGAACTCCAGCGGCCTGGCGACGAACGCAGTTTTCATACCCAATGCCCCCGCCGCCAACAGATCGTACTTGTGACAGGCAACCATCATGGCATCGTCGGCGGCCACATCCAGATAACGGAGCGCCATTTCATAAGTCCGCGGATCAGGCTTGAAGATCCCAACCATCTCAGCAGCGAAGATGGCATCCCAGGGTAAAGCTCCTGCTTTTGAAATGTTGACCACCTCACTGACATCGGTATTTGACAAGGTCACTATCTTGAAGCGGATCCTAAGTCGATGCAGGCCCTGAGCAGCATCGGGCCAGGGAGCAATCGTCTGCCAGGCGAAATTGATGCGCTCACGCTCCTTGGGGGAGAGAAATCCTACGTGGTACGTCTCGATGACCTCATCAAGGGCGCAACGATAGAGACGATCCACAGACGTCCATGGCCGCCTGTCACAAAGAATGTCATCGAGGGCCGGGCGATACTTGCCTCGCCAGTCATCGACAAAACATCCTCAGTCGACGCTGGTAACCCGGCTACCTGCAATGGCTGCCGCCTGTTGCGCGATGCTCGAACGAAAATCGCTGACGGTCCCCTGAACATCGAAAATTAATGCTTGAAGCGTGTTCACTGCCTTTTCTCCGTCGAGTCAGGGCGCTAGGAATGATATGCAGCGATTGACGCCTCATAAGTTTTCGTTTCAATACATCCCCCTTAGCTAATTTTCAAGCTAACCACGAATTGATTTATGCAGAGACATTATCAATATGGATTTAAGCGACGCCTTGCATCGCCCGTGATCACCTGATGGTCTAATGATTTAATCAATCGACAGGATCAGTAAATGCGGCTCAAGCGTTCCAACCAACAGCTCTCCGAAGACCTAGAGTCATCTGCACTAACTTTAGATTGGGCAGCAGCAGATATTATCAGCATTGCTAATAGCCTAGTCGTGGCTGGCAAGAGTCATGAGGCCGATGAGCTGATCGAGATATGCCAGAACATCCGCGCCGAAGTCGAGCTCTTATATGCACTGGCTGACGAGCAATAAATCCGGGGGATCGCTGGCGGCTTCGCAAGGCAGCTGAGGCCATGCATCATCGCAATAGTGTTCTAGAGCGTATCCGTCCGGGCATCCCACCTTGCTCGAGTCACCTGGTGGTTTGCTTTTCGACAGGTACACCACAGGAATCGCGACAAACGTGATTAATGTGATGACCACGATGATCGCAAAAAGGACTATCTCCTTACGCTTTGCGTTCATTTCTTAGGTTCCTCGGTGGCCTTAGAGGTCTTGGCCAGTAGCTTTTGTCGTTCCAGGGCCGCTAGAAGGTCCTTAACGGCTTCTTCCTGTTGTGGGTGTCGCTGTAACCACTCGTTCAGTGCTGACTGAATCCGTGGCATCACTTCGCGTCGATCAAGAGCATTACTTTTGATCTGTTGCAGCTCTTCGATCAGTACAGGGGCACACACCTCAAGCGCCTGCAGGGCATCCTCGCCCGGGCTTTTAAGCAGCTGGGTCAGGCTCTCGATTAAATTCTGGGTCAAGGTATTGAGGACTCTCATGCCTGGTGCTCCATGGCCTTGTTTTCAGGAAATTTGATGGGGAACGATGCGATACCGCGCAGCTCATCGAGATCCGCGGCTACTTGAAGTGCTGCATGAAGCTCATCGCATCCCAGCTCCTGCATGATCTTGAAGCGCTGGGCCTTTTCTTCACTTTCGGTCATGGCAAGGGCGAGATATAGGCTCGGTGGTACTACACGGAAGAGGAACTCTTTGCCTTTGCCCAGAAGCACACCTTCGGTGAATTTCCCACTCTCTTTACTTGCAGAAAGGATCATTTTTTTCTGTGCTGACGTGAGCTCTCGGAAGTTTGCAATTTTCTCGACCTCATCGGGCGGCATATTGAGGCACATCCACCACTCAATCATGTTGAGCATAGGGGCACCGGAGGCTGGGATGTCATCGATGTTTTGTGTTGCCAGCCAGAACCAAGCACCGATCTTTCGCCACATTTTCGTGATCTTCATGGCGTAGGGGAGCAGCAGGGGGTGCTTAGTGATGATGTGGCCTTCGTCAGTGATTTTGACGATCGGGCGCCCTTTGTACTGATCGCGTTCGGCGATGTTGTTCACTGTGTTGAGCATTGAGATGTAGGCGATCGCAAGCTGTGCTGCATAGCCTTCGCGAGCGTATGTTGCGAAATCAACGACAGTCAGGTCCGCCTCCGGCCATGGGGTGCCTTCGCGGTTGAACATCTCGCCGTCCGCACCCATGGTGAACATGTCCATCGCCTCAGCCATTTCCGAAAGCCGGTTTCGCCTAGTTTCGGGGGGTCCTTCGTTACGAGAGGCCTCGTACAGGGCATCACGCACATCCTGGGTCAACACGACGCGCCCCGCCTTCACGCAGGTATTGGCAGCGGCAAGAATGGCTTGTCGGATGGCGCTTCGGTCGGCCCTGGTCATGCGTTCATCTTCTTTTTCTTCGCCGCCGGTAATCATCAAACGAGCAATGATCTCCATTTCTCCGAGGATGTCCCGCTGCTCATCTTCCATCTCTGCGCGCTGGGAAGTGGCGTCGGAGGCCTCGATGTCGTCCGCATCGAGGACTTTGACCATATTTGGGGTCTGGACCAGTTTGATGGCATCTGAAAAGGGGGCAAGACTCACGCCGGAACCCGGCGCTAGGCGCACTCTATGCACCGACAGCCCCAAGTTCTGTGCGAACTGTGCCAGTAAGCCGAAGCTGTTACCGGCCTCGGCGACGTACATCCGAGGACCGTAAATCGCAAGCATCTGGCAGATCACGTTTGTCAGGGATGCGGACTTGCCCGATCCGGTGGGGCCGAAAATAAAGCCATGGGCATTCATTTGCCGGTCAAGCCGGTTGAAGGGATCGAATGTGAGGGGCGCACCGCCGCGGTTGAAAAATGTGAATCCTGGGTGGCCGGTTCCTGTCGAGCGCCCCCAGATCGGGGCCAGATTCGCAATGTGCTGAACGAACATCAACTGGACGTACCAGTCCATGGCTCGACGTTCGTTCGGATCGAAGTTGCAGGGCAACCAGCGCAGATAGCTGTTGAGAGGTGCGACTTCATCTTGCGGCATCACTGGATGCATGCCGGCAGCTTGCAGTACGTTGCAGAGCTGGGTTGATCGCTGATCCAGGTCTACCCTGTCTTTGCCGCTCAGAAAGAAGGCCACGCTGGCGCGATAAAGTTTGTGCTTGCGACCAAGGATGGTGCGAGCAGTTTCAACGTCTTGCCGCGTGTGCAGCGAGGCCTGAGTATCGCCAACCGCTTTCTTTGACAGCTGCTCGAGGTGCCCCTCGAGGAGGTCCTGGGGTGTCGGCACCATGGTGATGCAAAGCGTTGTGTTCTCAGGTAGACGGTCAAATAGGGCGTTGAGCGCATCTGCTTGTCTAATTTCACCCGTTAGATGTCCGGTCTTAGGCGGGTTTTTCAACCGGTCGAGCATCACTACTCGATGGGGTCTGCCATCGAAAACCCACAGGCCTTTATCAACGTCTGACAGCGGCTCTCTGAAAAAAAGGTTCTGCGAAAAATCAGTGCCGCTGGCTAGGGGAAGCTCACCGTCCTCGAGGTCACGGGGCGGCTCACATACTTGTTCGTAGAACCGTCGAATGTCCTGGTCACTGTCGCCTAGATGATCAGGGTATGGATTGAACCAACGGATCAACCAATTTTGGATTCCCGTTTCGTCTAGGCGTTTTGCAACCACGCCGGCATTTGCCAGGGCGCCGATGAGTCGCTCGCAGATCAGTTTCAGGTAGGAGCCAGGATCTTGGCCGCGCACGTTGAGATCCTGTTTTTTCACCCGACGATATACGACCAGGCGAACCTTACGGTTCTGACCCCGCCATGGCAGCTTGCTGACCGTCGTATCTTCGAAAAGTCCACCAGGTTTTGAAATCGCGTCCAGGTGACGCTGAAAGAGGGCCAGGTAGAGCTTGGTGAACTCACTCCCCTGTACTCGAGGGTGCACGTATTTGTTCAGGTTTTCCCTGTACTCGTCCCAGCGTGTTTCGTCTTGGGCATAGAGTTGTAGCACCCAGGGCGAGCTTTCCAGCTCATCCAAGCTGTCCTGCAGAGCATTTTCAAGTGCGTCCCTGGCAAGATGTAGCCATTCGGCTTCTCGACCCTCGGTCCCGATCGGTACAAGCTCAAAGAAAGCCGCGCGCGATACCCCGTCCTCGAGCAGCATGGCCTGCTCCTCAGGTAAGTATTCGACCCAAGGCAATAGGTCCACAATCGACGGAGCAACTTCGTAGAGCTTCGATACATCGCTCTTTTTGGCCGGTTGCGACCCTTCACTTGGTGGGGGGATTCCCAGCGCCTGCAGGCGCTCCAGGTAGCGCTCCCGCGCTTGTTCTAGATCAGGGTGAACAGGTTCACTTGTTAGTTGTTCATCAGACTCAACCGCGAGGTTGAGCTTTTCGCGCAGGCGCTCGAAGAATCCCATCTCAATAGTCCTCTGTCCGCTCGCCTGGCATTGCGTACTGCACACGCTGATAGAGCGGAAAAACGGTGGTATATCCGGGAACAGGCACTGGGTCAGATCCAGCCAGATGCGGGAACACGTACATGACCAGGTCAGGATTCGGCAGGCGTTTAAATTGGCTGTAGATCTCGTTCTGTGCGGTGCGTGCAAAGTCGTCTGCTGTGGCGCGCTGATTCGTCATCTGCTGCTCATCGAGGGGACGTCTCAGTTGTAACCGTGCATCGAGCACTTGTCGGCTGCTTGAGCTGCTCGCCCCCCCTGGGGCTCCCTGTTGCCAAACATCCATCATGGTTTCTTCTCCGTGCGGGAGCAGTTTGTCTTTGTTTGTTGTGCAACCTGCAAGGAGGGCAATTGCCATGACTGCAAGTGGGAGAGCATTAATCGAGCGCGGCTGGGACATTATTCGCTCCGGAGTGGTAGTCGACTTTGCGACCCTTCAGTTCATAGTCGATAGCCAGTTGCTGATCGAGGTGTACGGCGACCTTCGCGCCAGGCTGTACATACACAGCAGCAAATGCCTCGCCATAGAGCTTGTTCATCCAGGAGCGGATATCACTTACGCCTCCGGACAAGATCGATCCGATCGCAGAATTTCCTGATGAGCCGGTGGTGCCGAAAGAGGTGCCGTTGCCGGTGAACATCGTTGTGTTGTTGCTCTCGTCGGCCTTAAGCAGCTTCGCAACGCTGGCACCGGCGGCAGTAACAAGCGACTGATTAGTCAAATATTCGGCCGCGTTGGAGCGCCGATCGCCCGAAATACATGGAATACCGTAGGAGTCGCTGATCCAGCCCAGGCCACCCTGAATGGTCTTCGCATCTGTACTGCTGGCCTGGTTGTTGTTCTGGTTGCCGTCCGCGTCTTCAGCCGGCGCCGGGAAGGTCCTGACAGTGCCGTCGTTGAAGACAAACGTCAGGCTGCGGATCTGCCCTCTTACACATGAGAGTGTCCAGTCGCCACTGGCGGTGCCCGTTGCGACTGCACCAGCTACGTTGGGGAGCTCGATGCCATTCGCAGTCAGGTTGTCTGGGCCAATCAGGATCTTGAAAGGAAACGGGTCGTTGACGGTTCCATCAATAGGCACCCGGCCGATCAGGGCAGACATGGCTACTGATCCCATCAGCGTGGAGTTCTGGGGCAAGGTGTAGGTCTTGCGCACAAACTTCCTGGTTTCACGGTCGACCTGCTGATTTCCAGGACGCAGGCCTTGATCGATCTGTTCCAGTGCATTCTGGCCTCTGTTGGCTGCCGGGCCGAAACTGGTAGGAAAGTTGAACCCGCTTGCAGCCTGACTAGAGCCAAGGGGCAGGGGTTTACCGTTCGCGTCCACAGCAGTGGCATCGCGTGGTTCAATCCAGACAAGGCCGTCCTTCGTCGTAGGAGACTGTTCGAAGCCTTTGCCGTCACCTGGCTGCACACCAAACCCAATTGGAAGGTCGCCCCCAGCTGCGTCAGGTTGGTTGCTGAGGTTGTTGAGTTGAGTTTGCAGAGAGTCGATCAGGCCCTGGCTCTTGTTCTGAACCTCGTCCTGTAGTTCTTTTTTCGCATTGTCTAGACGGCTCTCAACTTTTGAGTCCATGTCCTTCAGCTGCTTCTGAAGCTCTTCGTTCTGAGACTTCTGATCGTTGTTGATCTTTAGCAGATCAGCCACCTGTTTCCGAAGCTCCTTGCTTTCTGTGACTACGGTCCGAAGCGTGTCACCTGGTGTGTCGCCATCCACACCTAGCTTTTGTGCCTCACCGGAACCGATGGCCACGACGTTGTTTTCCTGGTGGTCCACCTGACTCTTCTTCGTTGCGGTAAAGAACATCACCGCAGCGAAGACAAGAAAGGGCACTGCAAGCCACTTCAGGAGGGGATTACTTTGAATGCTCACGTTCACCCCCCATCTTCGGATCAATCTGTTTTACCGAGCTTGGAAGCAACGAATGTTTGAGCCCTTTGCCCTGGGTGACCAGGTACAGAGTTGTGGTATCAGAAGGGTTTCCCCGGGGGCCGAGGTAGGGGTGCTGGTATGTGGCTGTTGCAAAGCTGCCAAGGAGGTCCCTTGGATTTAGGGTCAGTTGTTGGGGGCTCAAGTTGCGCAACTTGATTGCCGTCACAAATGTGTTGTCGAGCTGCCAGGCTCCTATGGCCACAGCTTCAACAGGCAGTGTTGGAAGCAAAGTGCTCAGATCCATTTTACGATCCACCCGTACCGGCTGGATTCCGGCTACTGGCTCAACAGTGCGCAGAGGTGCATACAGCATTTGGGCTGCATATCGTGTTAGCGCGACGGGAGAAGGTGTTTCATGACGAGGCTCTTCCTCTGCCTCCTCCTCAGCGGGGGAAGGTGTTTGAGCTCGAGCTGAACCAGGAGTGCTTGGCTTGGAGATTTGGCCATAACGCGTCCCAGCAATGCTGTCACCCGCGATAATCTTTGCTGGCTCAAGTGAGGCCTGGCCGGGTTTAGGTGCTGTGGCTGCAATGTCTACAAGCATGATTTCGCCTGTAGCGACATTTTGCAGTTGGAGCCGGGTAGGCGGAATTTCTTCGCTTGCTCGAAAGTAGATTGCCCCACCAACGCTTTGTACACGAAGGCTGCCGGCGATGGTTGGAGGGATGCCGACGCGAACGTTTTGGTCGACAAACACGATCCTTTCCTCACCAACGTGGAGGGGAACGGCAAGAGGTATACGCTCCCACTGCATGATCTCAAGCGCCTGCGCGCTGGCCGTTACCAGGAGAGCAGTGCCAGCTAACCACAGACCTAACCGCAGACGTAGGTTCATGGTTTATCTCCTGCCGGGGAGACTTCGATGCGTTGAGGATCGCCCGCGTAGCAGTTCCACAAGAGGCCAAACGGGTTTTTCTCGGGGTCGGTATCAGATCGAATGATGTGTAGAGGGTATCTTGCGAGTGCCCGCTTAACCCGTTCCCCAGCAACCGATTCGTCAGCGATCAGATCGAGATTAACAATCCAGTCGTTTATGCTCTTGACGTTGGTGTGTTCTCCGCTCTGATCGCTGATCCCACGGCCAGGAATCTCCGACACGCTGCGTTCGCGTTTCCGGAGTTCTCCAGCATTCAGCCTTAGCTCGTAGTCTTTTTTCAGATAGTCACGGCAACTGGGGGTCAGGTAGCCATCCAGTCTGCTGATATTCGCTAAATAGTCTTCCTCACCGTCGCGCGGCCATCTCTGCATCTGCTGAAAAATGTAGAAGCCGAAGGCGTAGACGCTCTCAGGAGGGACGTCCCACCACTTTCGAGTGCTGCCACTACGCAGATCTGGTGGGACGTGGATGGTCAGATCACTAGGCGCAGTTTTCCAGCCGTAGGCCATATAGGCGGCAATCATCGTCATCAAAAGCAGCGCAATGCGCAGACTAAGGATGTGCGCCTCTTGAGCGTTCACTTTTTTACGAAAACTCATGGAGGTTCCTTTTAGTCACGGCGGCAGGTCCATGCACCTGATCGCGTGATCAGGCTGCTGTTGCCGAATGGAAGGTGAGCTTGGGCAATGGCCACTTGTATGTGGCGATAAAACCAAGTGTCTGGGCGTCCCCGTTTCATGCGGCGAATGATCCTGCTTGCAACGGACAACCCGAGCACTCCCCCAACCAATGCTCCAGCAATGATCAGCGACCAGTTTCCGAAGAGGATCGACGCCGGCACACCAAGGACAAACCCAACGGCACCGCTGACGGAAATCGTTGCCCACATCTCGTCTGCGGTAAGTCCACCCATGATTACGGGCTGTCGGTTCAGATTATTGGGTAGGAACTGGAGGGTTCTGTCGTCGTGGTTGTCGTCAGCCATGGGCGCTCACTACCATCAAAGAATGCTGGTGGCCTTGGTGACCATGAAGATTGCGATGCCAACCAGGCAGACGCCAACGACAGCAGTCGAGCCGAGATCCCGCCACTTCTTCTTACCTTCATGGATGTCGTGGTACACCCCGAAGGCATGCACAGCTACCCCGATGATCATGGTGCCAAGAGCTATCAGACCCAGCAGCATGAATGCGTCATAACCGTAGTTTTGAAATGTCTGTAACCAATTCTTCCCTTCGCCGCGGGAGGGAGCCTGTGCCTGAGGCAGGGCCGCGTTCGCTGCCTGGATGACAGATGCAGCGGCAAGCAATGCGATTAGGTGAATTTTGGGGGTGGGCATGATTGCTCCTTTAATCAACTGAGAACGATGAAGGACAGGACCATCAGAAGCAGCAGCACTCGGATGGCAGATGAACTGGCGATTGAACGATCGATGTTTTTGGTGGCCCAGCCACGCCAGATGCTGTACAGCGCCCATGCCGCCCAGAGCATTGCGACGGTCATTACTGTCCCGACGATTAGGTTGGTACTAGCCTGGGCGGTCGCACCACTTGCTGCGTTGAAAGCGGCAGATTGCGCAGAGCTCATGCTCATTGCCTCTTCCCTCCGGTGGTGTACTGACCGGAGAGGTCTGCGGCGTCTCGAGGTTGGGCACGACTCGGGGTGAGATAAGCCTGGAGGCCTTGGCGGATCCGCTGGATGTCTGCCGCCAGGCGGTCATAGTCGAAGTAGTAGCGTTGCCCTGGTTCACCTGCGACAGTGCTGCTACGCCGCGCAGAGTCCTCAAGGGCATTGAGCTGCCTGACCATGACTTCGATGTTGGTTTGCTCAGATGCTGTAGCGGCTTTCACCACCGGACTGACTGCAATGCCGCCAGCAACGATCATGGCCAGCGCTGTCATCGATGAGCGGCGTGTAGATGTCGAAAGTAGATGGCGGTTCACGGGCGGCAAGACTCTGGCAAGACTGTTTCCCAAGCATGCCGCTAGAGGTTTGTGGTGCGCCTCAAGAAATGGTTAACCGGGAACCTTTCATTTTTTTGTCAGCTCAAACGAATAGATTTTCTGTCTTCCAATAGAAGCAACCTCTACATCTGTCGAGGGAAGCACTTAGTCTTGGTATAGGGAGCGGTTTTTCTTAAATGATGAAGCCTCATATTTCCCTTAACGAGAGAATCAGTACCGACAGAGAAGGACTCTGAGCGCTATAATTGCTTCAGGTAGAATTTGTGCCACTAAACTATAAGGGTTTTTTATGTCTCGTTTGGCTGAGTACCGTAAGCTTGAACAACAACTGGCTGCCCAGATGGCAGAACTCGAATCGATGAAAAATGATTCCAGTTTGAAAGACGAAATGGAGTTCGAAAGCAAGCTGCGAGCCTTGCTTGGCGAGTATGGCTATAGCTTGAAAGACGTAATTAGCCTGCTTGATCCCCAGTCAGTTCGTCTTGCTCCTAAGGAATCAAGACCTACAGCTCGTAAGCCGCGTCAGATAAAGGTTTACAAGAATCCGCACAGTGGTGAGATTGTGGAAACCAAGGGCGGCAATCACCGGACGTTGAAAGAGTGGAAGGCTGAATATGGCTCTGCCACAGTTGAGTCGTGGTTGGAAAACTGACTGGACGTGATGGTAGGACGGCAGAACCCGGTACCCAAGCACCGGGTTCTTGCTCCTCGCCAGGGTCCTTTGGTGCCCTAGCGAAGTAATTGTGATAGGTGTAATTGGCCTGGTTTTGATGTCAGCCCTTATCGCCTAATATCTTGAAAATTAGTTGAATTGCTGCTCTTACAATTTCCCTAATCAATGCCTGTGCCGTCTGTTCTGCCAGCCATTCTCCTGCTGATTTCAATCGACGCATAACTTGTTCCTCGCTTGTTTTATGCCGGCCATTTCTAATGGCGGCTTACGAGGACAAGAATGAAGCCTCTTAAGCAGCGTCCTGAGTGGAGGTTTGCATCCTTTCAATTCCCCAGCGCTAGGGCTTAGACGGTATCTTTCTGAATGTCGTTTGACCGTTCGCGCTTAAGAAAAAGCAAGTATCCGGTAGGCATCGGAAACCCGTAGGCCCAGCCTTGCATATTCTGGTTACCAATGTTGATTTCCCCCCTGCAGACTGGTTGAACGGCGACTAACTCCCAGCCTGCTTTCCCAAGCTGATCCAGTTCGGCCCTGAAACTTTCGTTCTGCAGTAGGGCAGGTAGATCTGGCTCAAGTGTCGACTCCTCTGTTTTGAACATCAACGTACCGCGTTGTTGAGTTCGGAAGGGGATTGGCAAGTGTTCAATGCGATGCTCGAAGCGTTTTTCCGACATCTGTCGTTCCTCTAGTCAGGCCGGCACCCTGTTGGCCGCCACGTATCTAGCCATGATGGATAGCACCAGGCTGTTGATTGCGAGGATCTTCATGGCTCGAGTCACAGCCACATAGATGAGGTTGAGCTCGTCGTCGCGGCGCCCTGGATCAAGGTCCGGCGACAGAGGATCCGCAGTAAAGTCGTCATACAGGCAGACATAGTCCCATTCCAGGCCTTTGGCCTTGTGCCCGGTCGTAAGCGTGATCGTTGCGTCAAGCTCGCCTTCGGTGGTGAGTTTGCGCAGCTCGAGGATTCTTGAGGGCAGGTCGGGATAGGCCGAGATGATCTTGATCGATCTCAGCATTTCGCTGTCCTGGCTTACCTCCGCAATTTCTGTGTACTGCTGGTAGTCTCGGTAGTCGCGCAAGAGTTTCTTATTTTGCACCTGAGCGGTCTGGTCGCGACTGAAATAGTAAAGGTCCTCGAGGTCGCGCAATGAATAGCTGTCTATTCCTCCTACCCAATAGAACTTTGGCTGCGGCTGGCACCGTACCAGCTGCAGGGCGTTCTCGATGACGCCAATCACTGTCCGGTGAATGAAGGCTCGATGGGGAAGATCCTCTGGTAGCGCTTTCTTGACCAGGGTTTGTGCGCCGAGTCCTTGCAGCTTTCGGGTTTCTCCCTTGTAAGAAAGGATGATGTTCGCGACATGAGCGATCGCTGGGCCGAATCGCCAACTTTGGGTCAAGTAATGCTCCTCGGCGCCGGCCATCCAGTCACTATCCAATGTGTCCTCTGCACCCCTAAACCGGTACAGCTGCTGATGTGGGTCACCAACCAGGATCTTTTGGATGCGTTGCAGACGAACGATATCTGCAATGACGGGGTTGATGTCTTGGCCTTCGTCCAGGAGCACGCTGTCGAATCGTTGGCTTAGGTCAGGCTTACTCAGCTGATACAGCTTCAGGTATCCGTCGTGGGGGATCAGAACGCTTGAGTCATCCACGTCGATGGCCCGTTGCCAGAATCTGCGAGCGGTACTGATGCTCTGTTGAACGAAGCGTTCCTGAGCCGTTGTGAGGTGAGGTTTATCGCGGAAGCGAGGATAGTGCTGTCGATCGATCACGCTATCCGCGCTGGCCATGAAGTTGTTGAGGGTCGTCATGACATCCCGGACAAGCTCCCAGTCTTGAGAGTCGATCGCTCGCGCAATCTCTGTAAGCCTCAAGTTTTTGGTCTGTTTGTGGCTGTACTGAGTACCGAATACGGCATAAGCCAAGCCGTGGGCTGTCTTATTGATCACGTTTCGTGGAAATCTTCCTCGCGCCGCGATCTCGACGGATTTGTTGTAGCAGAGGTAAAGAATTCTTAGTTGAGGATTCGCTTTTGCGAAGCCAACCAAGGTTGTCGTCTTACCGGTGCCGGCGAAGGCCTTGACGACAATTTCGGAGGCTTTCGAGCCAATGATGGGGAGTTGTTCTTGGGTCCATTGCATCGTTGATCCTCAAAGATATTTCTTGAAGCTGCCAGCAGTGATACTCACTGCGACGCCGAGCAGCGCAGCACACGGGAGTAGGACCAGTAGCGGGCTGATGCTGATCGGAAGCGCCAGGTAGAAGGTCCACGGGAGAATGGCCAGTGGAATGAGCGTTCCCCTTGCTTTGTGATAGAGGTAGCTGGACTCGCGCCCAGCACCGAACTTGCGGAGGTCTCGTCGGACCAGGCCGTCGACCAGGCCTGTGAGTGCGGCCATAGCGAACAGCGGTATGGTCATCAACAACACAACGAGACGCACACAGAACACCAGGACGGTGAACAGCGCTGCAAGGGCATAGTTCTGCACCGTCGTGACGCTTTGTGCTGCCATGTATCGAATGTCCAGGTCGTTGCGTGGGCCGGCATGCGCTATCGACTCCATCCCCTGGACCCAGCTGAGCATCCCAGTTTTCACGATCAGCCAGTCATAGGCCCCTGTAACGAGCCAGCTTGCTGTGCGCCCGGGTTCTTGCATAACGGCACTGTGTACCAGCCCCTGGGATAGCCAACTGAGCTCATTTGTTAGCATTTGCTGCCCATGCCTCCAGCCGGCTTCTGGCCAGAAAAAATAGAGGCATACCCAGTCGACCAGGATCGCGACAATGAGAGAGCCGAACATCACCCCGAGGAAGTTGAAGGGGAACCAGAAAATCTTACTGATCAGCGACTCTGGTCGCTCCTGTTGCTGTTGAGCCTTCTTTGATACGTCATCTGCCATGCACTACTCCTCGTCATCGGTGGCGGCCTGGCGAAAGTCTTCGACCAGATCATCAGGCAGTGCGCTTTGCAGTTCTTGATAGCCCGGGGCATCCCACCATTCCGATCCAGTCGATGATTTCCGCATGCCGGCAGCGAGTTCCTGCAGGTTGCCTGGCATGACATCGTCGGGGTCGTTGGCCGGCAGCGGCATTCGGATCTTCCAGAGGTTTCCACCTTCGAGCAGCGCGAAAGCCTGCCCCTTAGGCAATCCAACTACATGAGCTGGCTCAATCATCGGCACGCTCGTCGCCTGCAATTGGTCGTGTGAGCTCGAGGTAAATGCTGTCTTACCGTTGAGTGAGTCGTTCGCACTGCTCGCCGGGGTGCTGTTGTAGATCTGCACCTTGGGTAGCTGATTGGTCAGAAGTTCTGCCGTCGCGGTCTCCCGAACACGTAGCATGAACAGGTTGTTGAAGTTACCGATGACCTGGCCGGCTTTGGCTTTCGAGCCAATCTTCGCTTCGATATCGCTCATGGTTTGCGTGTAAGCAGTGACCTGCATACCGGCGCCGCCAGCCTTGTTTACCATCGGGATAAACTCGTCCCCGATCAGTTCGTTGAATTCGTCTGCGTGGAGATTGATGCGGACCTTACCCCCGGCCATATTTCCTGGCAGCCCGTCGTCGATGCCGTGTTTGTAGATGTGGCCGGCAACAGATACCAGGTCGCTGAACATCGAGTTGCCCACGGCCGCGGCGACTTCGGTATCCGAGAGTGCATCGAGGCCGATGTAAACAACGGCACGTTTTCGGATGACTTGCATCCAGTCAAAAATGGGGCGCTGATCCGAAAGATCCAGGTAGTCCGGGGCGAGTAACTCTGCAATCCGACCCGTGGTGAGTTTCTCAAGGAGCGGCAGCAGGGATGCGACGATCTTGTCGAAGTAGGTCTTGTCATAGCGCACTGCGCTGCGCAGGCCATCCATCACAGAGTCGTTGATGCGTTTCTGGGTCAAGTACATGTCGACGGCTACCACGCGCAGCGGGCGGTCTTTCATCGCGAACGAGAGATTCTTGCGATCGATCTTCGCTTCCAGCGCAACAATGGTCTCCCAGGCCTTCGGATCGTGTTCAGCGAAGTATTTTTGCGCGTACTCAATGAACAGTTCGTCGATGTTGATCACGTGCCGGCGGATCTGCTCGTAGTCTGGGCGCCGACCTAGTGCGACCAGCGACTGAGCTATGATGTTGACGAACCGCCATGCGAACTCCCTGAACGCAGCTGAGTTGCCTTCTCCAGACAGCTGGCCGGCGATACGGGTTGCGACCTCGCTTATCCGGCCGAAGCGACCTATGGCGTTGTAGCGTGCGGAGATATCGGGCCACCCGAGGTGGAACACGTAAAACTCATCGAGACGCCCTGCTCGCTTGCACTCGACGTACATGCGCTTGAGCAGATCAGCGTCGCCCTTGGGGTCGAAGACAATCACGACCTCATGATCAGGTCGTTGTTCTGGTCGCCCACGCCGGCTCCAGCGATGTGGGGTTTGGCTTCTTCTGCCCATGCGTCGTGATGATCCACGGCGATGTGTTCGGCGAATATCTTGTGTGATGAAAACCTCAGCCAGTCGTGTCTTCCCGACGCGGGTGGTTCCCAGCACAAGTGAGTGTCCTACCCGCTCGCCGAGTGGCAGGCTGACGTTCTGCTCATCTGGCTCTATCCCATGCAACCTCGGTAGACCTCCCACGGGTGGAAGAGGACGGGCGGGGTTCAGGCTGGAGTCCCAACTGGTGACCTTCGTGATCGCCTTCAGAGGGAAGGGGGCAAATTCCAGACGCTCCTCCAGCCAGCGCGCCCCCTCATACAGCCTGGTCGGTTCGACGTATCTGGAGTATTGGGGCAGGTACGTATCAGTTAAGCGTTGGGTGTGTTTCTGCGTCCAGCGAAATCCCCTGCCGATGAATAGACGCTCGTTGCTGATCGGCATTTCAGCGCTAGTCATTGTGTAATGGGGAAGTCGCCTAAGGTTGGCCTGGTAACGCAGCACCCTGCGTGCCTGCAGTAATCGAACTGTGCCCAGGTAGGCGAAGCCCAGTGCTGCGAGTATTCCGAACAGAGGTGTCAGTGCGAACGCCCATGGAGCTTGAACGCAGAGTGCCGCCGCGACGTAGCAGACAGCCGTGGTGAACAGCTCCACCGGAGGGCGTAGAAGTGACTCAAGTGAATAGGTGGTCATGCTCGTTCCTCTTGTGCGTGAACGCTGTTGCTTCCCTACGGGCCTGTTCAACGTCTTCATCGGGTAACCGTTCGGCTAGCCGGAGTGCAAATGCGTGTTCATTGATCTGTGAAACGCCAGTGACCTTGCCCCCGTATAGCTCGCTCACATGCCTGACCTGGGCAATCAGCTCTTCTCTGCCTGGCCGACTAAGGGGGTGGCTGATGACTACCGTGAAGACAGCTGACGGTCCCTGCATGCACCACCTCTTACTGCTGTCGAATGGTTGTTGAGGTGATCAGTACCGGGTAATGCTTCAGCCCTAGCCGGTTGGCGATATCGCTTGCGGGTGTTGGCTCAAGTTGCAATCCGGGCGCCAAACGCCTGATCTCGTCGATCCGAGCGGCGGAGGTGACGTTGACTACTAGCCCCACTGCTTGCAGTTGCTGCAGCTGCTGCAGGTGCTGTGTCAGCCATGCTCGTGACATCGGGTCGTCACCGATGAGAAAAAGCGGTTGCAGGCCAGGGGCATTGATTGTCCTGCCTACTACCGACCCTGGCGTCATCTCTGGAGTTTTGACGGGATAGGCTCCACCGCTTAGGAGTCCTTTGAGTGGTGGGGGACCCGACTCTGGTACCAGGTTGAGGTCCTGGTAGTAGGGCAGGGCTGAAACCCCACCGTTGTCCTGGACAACTATGAGTTTGGAACTGGCTTGCACCGTGCCTGCTGCAAGCATTGCAAGCAGGACCGGAGCTGCCTTCAGAAAACTCGTCATTGATTGTTCACCAAGAAGTTTATGCCTGTGACACGGCTGAGGTGCCGAGCGAAATCTGCTCTGTATTTGGCTGCAGGCGCGCCACCGGCAGGGCGGTGGTAGCGACCCGCCGCGTCAAACCAGTTGCCACCCTTGGCTTTGTGTTCAGCCAGAATCTCTGCGGTGACATTCAGGTTCTTGTAAGGATCGAGCCCTTCACAGGGGGAGCTATAGCGATGGCCGTTAGCGTGGATGTTCGTCTGACCAAGGCCTACGTCGACTCTCGACGGACCAGCAGTTGCGATAGCAATATTCAGCGCCCTGCATGCATCGATCCTGGTAGCGAATCGGTAGCCGGTACCGGCTACATTCAGCGTCCAAGGCCAAGGCACAATCTGTCCTCGAAGTTTGGTACCGCTCTCTTGCAGCGCAACGGAATACAGCACCACGGCTGGTACTCCGTGGGCGATCGCAATCGCCTTGTAAGCTGGTGGAGGATCCTCAGCGGCCATTGCCTGGCTGCACAGCAGCACCAGGATCCAGCAGGTCCTCATTACTGACGGCGCCATTGTCCATTCACCTGTTTTACTGCCGCTGGGAGTTCACCGCCCAGGCCAAGGCCGAGCCATCGACCTTGGTCATGGTTGAGGGTGATTCGTCGGCTCTTGACGTTGACCGGGTCGACGCCAGCGAGAATTGCCCATCGCCGGATGCGCTCGTCATCGCCCTGGCTGCCGACGAAGTAGAGGTCGAAAGGTGTCTGCGATGCTTGTAGCTTCTTCACTTCGTCGATGCACACAACGCAGTTGTCTTTCACGAAGATCGCCAGGCGGCCGTCTCCCTGCAGCAACGGTGAGCTGTTTGCTGTTGGATTGGTCGGGGTTGCCGAGGAGATCTCGATCGCTTTCTCGCTCGGGTACAGCCTCCTGTACGCTTCATCGTATGCGCGCTGATACGACAACTCTTTTTCTACACGCTGCCTCTCGGTCTTTACTTGCAGCTCCGCATAGCGCCGGCGTTCCTCATCAGAGCGTGCTTCGATACCCAGGGCAGTCAGTGGATCCAGCCCCGGTGAGTACACCCCCCGCGGCCCCTGCATCACATCCTGGTACCGCTCGTACTCTTGGGTGGATATCCCCCATGCATTTGCTGCCTTGTCCTGGAGCCTTCTCTGTGATGATTCGCCTTCGGCGGTGAAGTGGAGCTGTGATGCCTGGCCTGCAGATACCGGTGCTGCTGCGGCGTAAGCCGTGGGGATCAGGTAGTAGGCGAGGGTGCAGATAATCTTTAGATTCATGGGTAGTTAATTCCTATGGCTGAAGGCTCAATGTTCTTGTTGATCCGGATGCGTCGAATGTCGCAGTTGTTTCGTTGAGCGCCTTCAGCCGCCATTGAGTTCCCGCAACAACGTCTCCAGGTCGAACCAGGTAAATCTGGCTCAGCCGTGTACTTCCTGAAGGAGCAATAGATAGGA
>NZ_JBJJLO010000062.1:0-36874 GCF_046230915.1 Pseudomonas sp. KCJK8993 | reverse complement strand
CGAATGGGTGCAAACGTGGCGGGGTAGAGGGGTGCGACACTTGGTCGCAAAGAGGCGAGGGGAACTTCAGGGGACAAGCTGCGGGTAAACCCGCAGCTTGTTGGTGTTGCTTTACTGACCGCTTGCAGCTTGCGGCTTGCTGCCGTGGGACAGGCTGTACACGTAGGCCGCCAGCAACTGCACCTTGTCGTTGCCCAGCAGTTCGCTCTGCGCCGGCATGTGGCCCTGGCGACCATGGCGGATGGTCTGTTGCAGTTGGGCCAGGCTGGTGCCGTAGATGAAGCCGGCTGGCTGGGTCAGGTCCGGCGCGCCCATGATGGCGGTGCCCTTGCCATTCGCACCGTGGCAAGCCACGCAGGTGGTGCTGAAGGCTTGCTGGCCGGCTACCAGGTCAGCGTCGTTATCGGCTGGCAGCGGCAGGCCGGCCAGTTCATGACGCACATAGGCGGCGACGTTCTTCACGCCGTCTTCCTTGAGCACTTCACCCCAGGCCGGCATCGCGGCCATGCGTCCGCCCATGATGGTGGCCTTGATGGTCTGGGCATCGCCACCCCAGCGCCAGTTATCGTCGGCCAGGTTCGGGAAGCCGAAGGCACCCTTGGCGTCGGAGCCGTGGCAGACCGAGCAGTTGGAGGCGAACAGGCGACCGCCCATTTTCAAGGCTTGGGGGTCCTTGGCGACTTCTTCCACGGGCATGGCGGCGAATTTGGCGAAGATCGGACCGAACTTCACGTCCGCCTTGGCCATTTCCTTTTCCCATTCCTTGGTCTGGGTCCAGCCGTCCTCATAGCCCGGCAGGACGCCTTTCCAGTTGCCCAGGCCCGGATAGAGGATCAGGTAGCCAACGGAAAACACCAGGGTGCCGGCGAACAGCAGGAACCACCATTGCGGCAGGGGGTTGTCGTATTCCTCGATGCCATCGAACGCGTGACCCATGGTCTGGTCCACGCTGCCCTTGGTTTCACCCCGACGGGTGCCGACCAGCAGCCAGGTCAGGCCGATCAGGCTGCCGATGGTCAGTACGCAGATCCACGTACTCCAGAAGGTGGTCATGGCCGAATGCTCCTTGTTGCAGGCTCTTGTGGTTGAGCGTCATCAGATGAAGTGCTCGCCGCCGGGTCATCGGCGAAGGGCAGCAGGCGTGCCTGGGCAAACTCGGGATTGCGCTTGGTGTTGAACACCCAGATCGACAAGCCGACGAAGGCGATCATCACTACCAGGGTCCCGAGCCCGCGGATCATGCCGCTATCGAGTGCAAAGCCCATGGCTCACCTCTTGCTCTTGATCGAAGTGCCAAGCACTTGCAGGTAGGCCACCAGGGCGTCGATCTCGGTCTTGCCCTTGAGCGAGGCGGTCGCACCGGCGATGTCTTCGTCGGTGTAAGGCACGCCGAGGGTACGCATGACCTTGAGCTTGGTTTCGGTATGGCTGCTGTCCACCGGTGCGGTCACCAACCATGGGTAGGCTGGCATCTTCGACTCGGGCACGACGTTGCGCGGGTTGTACAGGTGCGCACGGTGCCAGTCGTCGGAGTAGCGGCCGCCAACCCGGGCCAGGTCCGGACCGGTACGCTTGGAACCCCACAGGAATGGATGATCCCAGACGCTTTCACCGGCTACCGAGTAGTGGCCATAGCGTTCGGTTTCGGCGCGGAACGGACGGACCATCTGCGAATGGCACTGTACGCAGCCTTCGCGGATGTAGATGTCGCGGCCTTCCAGTTGCAGCGCGGTGTAGGGCTTCATGCCTTCCACCGGCTTGTTGGTGACGTCCTGGAAGAACAGCGGGACGATCTGGGTCAGACCGCCGATGCTCACCGCGAAGACCATCAGCAGCATGAGCAAGCCGACGTTTTTCTCAATCGTTTCGTGTTTCATGGCGGACTCCTCAGGCCATCTGCGCAGCGGCGTTGACTTCGGCTGGCGCCGCGGCACGCACGGTGCGCCAGGTGTTGTAAGCCATCAGGAACATGCCGCTGAGGAAGATCGCCCCACCGACCAGTCGCACGATGAAGCCTGGGTGGCTGGCCACCAGGGTTTCGACGAAGGAGTAGGTGAGGGTGCCGTCTTCGTTGACTGCACGCCACATCAGGCCCTGGGCGATGCCGTTGACCCACATCGAGGCGATGTAGAGCACGGTGCCGATGGTGGCCAGCCAGAAATGGGTGTTGATCAGGCCGAGGCTGTACATCTGCTCGCGACCGAAGACTTTCGGAATCAGGTGGTACAGCGAACCGATGGAGATCATCGCAACCCAGCCCAGGGCGCCGGCGTGTACGTGGCCGATGGTCCAGTCGGTGTAGTGGGAGAGGGCGTTGACGGTCTTGATCGCCATCATCGGACCTTCGAAGGTCGACATGCCGTAGAACGCCAGGGACACCACCAGGAAGCGCAGGATCGGGTCGCTGCGCAGCTTATGCCAGGCGCCCGACAGGGTCATCATGCCGTTGATCATGCCGCCCCAGCTCGGAGCCAGGAGGATCAGCGACATGATCATGCCCAGCGACTGCGCCCAGTCCGGCAGCGCGGTGTAGTGCAGGTGGTGCGGACCGGCCCAGATGTACAGGGTGATCAGTGCCCAGAAGTGCACGATCGACAGGCGATAGGAGTAGACCGGACGCTCGGCCTGCTTGGGCACGAAGTAGTACATCATCCCCAGGAAGCCCGCGGTCAGGAAGAAGCCCACGGCGTTGTGGCCGTACCACCATTGCACCATGGCATCGGTCGCACCGGCATACAGCGAGTAGGACTTGGTCAGGCTGACCGGCAGTTCCAGGTTGTTGACGATATGCAGGATGGCCACGGTGATGATGAAGCCACCGAAGAACCAGTTACCCACATAGATGTGCTTGGTGTTGCGCTTGACCAGGGTGCCGAAGAACACGATGGCGTAGGCCACCCAGACAATGGTGATCAGGATATCGATCGGCCATTCCAGTTCGGCGTATTCCTTGGAGCTGGTGTAGCCCAATGGCAGGCTGATGGCCGCCAGCAGGATCACCAGCTGCCAGCCCCAGAAGCAGAACGCGGCGATTTTCGGCGCGAACAGCGTGGTCTGGCAGGTGCGCTGCACCGAATAGAACGACGTGGCAAACAGTGCACAGCCACCGAAGGCGAAGATCACTGCGTTGGTGTGCAATGGCCGCAGGCGACCGAAGCTGGTCCACGGCAGATCGAAGTTGAGTTCGGGCCACACCAACTGGGCTGCGAGAAAAACCCCGAGTCCCATGCCGACGATGCCCCACACCACCGTCATAATGGCGAATTGGCGGACCACCTTGTAGTTGTAGGCGGTACTGATAGAAGTGTTCATGGTTCCCCATCCACGGTTCAGCTGAAGTGAAAGCGACTGCGCGCGGCACGGCGCGCCCACTTCGTCTGGAGTTATAGGCAGACTAAAAGCGAGGCAAGCATGAGCAATGAGCACAAGGCCAGTATTGACGGGGATCAATGGGCGCAGTGCGTGCGGGAACGGGGCTGGTTGTGGGACGTCGCGGCGAGCGCGACCCCGGGCACGTCACCGACCTTGATCCTGGCTCACGGTGCTGGAGCGCCGATGGACAGCGGGTTCATGGAGCAGATCGCTGAACGCCTTGCCAGGCATGGGGTAAACGTCTTGCGCTTCGAGTTCCCCTACATGGCCCAGCGTCGCCTGGACGGCGGCAAGCGTCCTCCGAACCCGGCGCCCAGGCTCCTGGAGTGCTGGCGCGAGGTGTATGCCCAGGTGCGACCTTATGCCGCCGGGGTGCTGGCGGTGGGTGGCAAGTCCATGGGCGGGCGGATGGCCAGCTTGCTGGCCGACGAGCTGCAAGCCGATGCCCTGGTTTGCCTGGGGTATCCCTTCTATGCGGCCGGCAAACCGGAAAAGCCCCGGGTGGCGCACCTGGCCGAACTGGCTACGCCGACGCTGATCGTCCAGGGCGAACGCGATGCCCTGGGTAATCGCCCGGCGGTGGAGGCCTATACCCTGGCGCCGGCCATCGAGCTGGAATGGCTGGTGGCGGCCGACCACGATCTCAAGCCCCTCAAGGCCTCGGGGTGCAGCCACGAGCAGCATTTGGAGTCCGCCGCGGCCAGGGTTGCCGGGTTCCTACGGGCGGCAGGCTGAACGCCGGGTCTGGCGGGGCATAAAAAAACCGGAGGCGCCTGCTTCCGGTTTTTTTAATGCCCCTTGCTGGATCAGCGGTTGAACCGCTCCACCAGCGAGTATTGGGTATGTGCAGTACGGGTCAGGGCCTCGCTGAGTTCGGCCGAATGCTGGGCCTGCTCCGAGGTCTGGTCCGCCAGTTGGGCGATGGTGCTGATGTTGCGGCTGATCTCCTCGGCCACCGAGCTTTGCTCTTCGGTGGCGGCGGCGATCTGGGTGGTCATGTCGGTGATGTTGGCCACCGCTTCGCTGATGCCCACCAGCGCCTGGTCGGCTTCCAGCACCCGGGCCACGCCTTCCTCGGCCTGGCGATGGCCGGCATCCATGGTCTGCACCGCACTGGCGGCGGTTTGCTGCAGCTTGGCGATCAGGGCGTGGATCTGCCCGGTGGACTCGCTGGTGCGTTGCGCCAGCTGGCGCACCTCGTCTGCCACCACGGCGAAGCCGCGACCCATCTCCCCGGCCCGGGCCGCTTCGATAGCGGCGTTCAGCGCCAGCAGGTTGGTCTGGTCGGCGATGCCCTTGATCACGTCCACCACGCCGCCGATTTCGTCGCTGTCCTTGGCCAGCTGGGTTACGGTCTGGCCGGTCTCGCCCACCACCACCGACAGGCGCTGGATGGCTTCACGGGTTTCCCCGGCGATATTGCGGCCGCGCCCGGTAAGACGATTGGCTTCCTGGGTGGCGTCGGCGGTGCGCTGCACGTGGCTGGCCACTTCCTGGGTGGTGGCCGCCATCTGGTTGACCGCGGTGGCGACCTGCTCGGTCTCCTGGCGCTGGCGCTCCAGGCCGCTGGAACTGTTGTGGGCCAGGGTATCGGACTGGCGGGCCTGCTCGTTGAGGTGCTCGGCGGTGTCCTGCAGTCGGGTCAGGCAGGTTTTCAAGCGTGCCTCCTGGCTGAGGATCGACATCTCCAGGCGCGCCTGGGCACCCCGGCTGTCGGTGTACATCTGCGCGATCAGTGGGTCCGAGGTGGTCTGTTCGGCCAGGCGCAGCAGGCGCTTGAGGCCACGCTGTTGCCAGGTCAGGCCCAGCAGGCCCAGCGGCACCGAGAGACCGGCGGCCAGGACGAAGCCCCAGTGGGAGTTGAGCCAGGCACCGATCATGAAGCTCAGTTGGCTGACCAGGATGAACGGCAGCCAGTCTTGCAGTATCGGCAGCCACTTGTCGCGCTTGGGAATGGCCGACTTGCCCTGGTTGATCCGCTTGTAGAGGGATTCGGCGCGGCGCACCTGTTCGGCGGAGGGCTTGACCCGCACCGATTCGTAGCCCACCACCTTGCTGCCCTCGAACACCGGGGTCACGTAGGCGTTGACCCAGTAGTGATCGCCGCTCTTGCAGCGGTTCTTGACGATACCCATCCATGGCAAGCCTTGTTTCAAGGTGGTCCACATGTGGGCGAATACCGCCGCTGGCACATCCGGATGGCGTACCAGGTTGTGCGGCGCGCGAACCAGTTCTTCGCGGGAGAACCCACTGATCTCGACGAAGGCGTCGTTGCAGTAGGTGATGACGCCCTTGGCATCGGTCGTGGAAATCAACCGTTGTTGAGCCGGGAAGGTACGTTCGCGCTGAGTGACAGGCTGGTTATTACGCATGTTTTTTCAATCCGCAAGGCTTTGATAAGTGATCGGCCGCTTCGGCTTATTATTGAAACTATTTTTCAATAATTGGCATTCGGTCTCATTGGCAGAGTGTGTTGTGTCGTCGTATGCGGCGCCGGCATCCACCGGCGTTGGCGAGGGGCTAATCATTGACCTTCTTCCTTGGCAGTCAATACTTCTGAAGTACTGGTTTGGGCAATTTGCTTGCGGTTTTGCAGTGTCCGGACCTATCCGGCGAGCATCGGATAGGTGAAAAGCCCGAAATGCAGCAGGTTCAGTCCGAAGTGGGTGGCCAGCGCGGCTCCCAGGCCCCCGAACCGATAGGCCAGACCGTACCCGATCCCGGCGACGCTCGCCAGCAGCGTCCATTGCCAGCCGGCTCCCAGGTGCGCCAGGCCGAACAGCAGGGCCGAGGCGAGCAGGGCCAGGTTCTCGCCGTAGGGCAGGTGTTGCAGGCGTCGGCTCAGGCCACCCTGGATATAACCCCGGAACAGCGCCTCTTCCACCAGTGTCACCAGCAGCAGGTTGTTCAGTACCCATAGCCAGGCCTGTTCCGGCCATTTGGGGGCCCAGTCGATGATGCCCAGCAGCAAGGCGCCGCCTAGCGCAGCGATGGCGCACAAGAGCAGGGCCAGGGCACCGGCGTACAGCGACAGGCGCAGGGAGCGACGACCGACGATCCAGGGGCAGGCCAGCAACAGCCAGAAGCCGATCAGCGGCTTGTCCTGGTTCAGGTACAGGGAAAACGGCACGGCGTCATCGGTGAGGCGTTGCGGGTCGATGGCGCGTCCGTTGTAGAAGCCGGGTAGCCAGTGCATCGCCAGGGCCAGGGCGACGACCACGAACAGGCTGTGACCCAGGTATCGGCCGATGGGGCTGCGCTGCTGGCGTACGGCCAAGCCTGCGCACAACAACAGCAAGAGCGGGAGGGCGGCCAGCAGCCCCAGTTGTCCATAGCTCAGGGCCAGCGCATAGCCAAGGGAAAGGAGTGCCAGGTACATCCATGGCAGAGCGGTCATGGGGAATCCTTGTTGCGAAAGAAGGGGTATTGCAGAGACGTTGCCCGGTGCCTGATCTGTAGTCGTTGCTGTGACCGGGTAGTCAGGTTTTGCGGTCGGGCATTATAACCAGTCGATTTGTATGCGTTAACCCAATGAAAGACACCGCCCGAAGGCGGTGTCTGTGGCTGTCATGGGTCAGGCCGCGATCAATTGGCGCAAGACGTAGTGCAAGATCCCTCCGGACTTGAAGTATTCCACTTCGTTCAGGGTGTCGATGCGGCACAGCACCTCGATCTGCTCCCGGCTGCCATCCTCGCGGGTGATCACCAGTTGCAGGTTCATCCGCGGGGCCAGTTGCGTGCCGCCGAGGCCGAGGATATCCAGGGTCTCGCGGCCGCTGAGCTTGAGGCTCTTGCGATCCTGGCCGGCCTTGAACTGCAGCGGCAGCACGCCCATGCCCACCAGGTTGGAGCGGTGGATACGCTCGAAGCTCTCGGCGATCACCGCCTTGACCCCCAACAGGTTGGTGCCCTTGGCCGCCCAGTCGCGGCTCGAGCCGGTGCCGTACTCCTGCCCGGCAATCACTACCAGTGGCGTGCCCATGGCCTGGTACTTCATGGCCGCGTCGTAGATCGCCATTTTCTCGCCAGTGGGGATGTACAGCGTATTGCCGCCTTCCTCGCCGCCGAGCATTTCGTTGCGGATGCGGATGTTGGCGAAGGTACCGCGCATCATCACTTCATGGTTGCCGCGCCGCGAGCCATAGGAGTTGAAGTCCCGGGGTTCCACGCCCTTGTCCCGCAGGTAGCGCCCGGCGGGGCTGTCGGCCTTGATGTTGCCGGCGGGGGAAATATGGTCGGTGGTCACCGAATCCCCGAGCAGCGCCAGGACCCGTGCGCCATTGATGTCCTTGACCTCGGGCAGGGCGCCGGCGATGTCGTCGAAGAACGGTGGGTGCTGGATATAGGTCGAGTCGTCCTGCCAGACATAGGTCGCGGCCTGGGGGACCTCGATGGCCTGCCACTGGGCGTCGCCGGCGAACACCTCGGCGTACTCCTTGTGGAACATCCGGGTGTTGACCTGGGCGACGGCGTCGGCAATTTCCTGGCTGCTGGGCCAGATGTCCTTCAGGTACACCGGCTGGCCATCCTTGCCCTGGCCCAGGGGCTCGCGGCTGAGGTCGATGCGTACCGTGCCGGCCAGGGCATAGGCCACCACCAGGGGCGGCGAGGCCAGCCAGTTGGTCTTCACCAGCGGATGCACCCGGCCTTCGAAGTTGCGGTTGCCGGACAGCACCGAGGCGACCGTCAGGTCGGAGGTCTGGATGGCCTTCTCGATCGGTTCCAGCAGCGGGCCGGAGTTGCCGATGCAGGTGGTGCAGCCGTAACCCACCAGGTCGAAGCCCAGTTGGTCGAGGTAGGTGGTCAGGCCGGCAGCCTGGTAGTAGTCGGTCACCACCTTGGAACCGGGCGCCAGGGAGCTCTTGACCCAGGGCTTGCGCTGCAGGCCCTTTTCCAGCGCCTTCTTGGCCACCAGCCCGGCGGCCATCATCACGCTGGGGTTGGAGGTATTGGTGCAGGACGTGATGGCGGCGATCACCACCGCGCCGTTCTTCAGGCGGTAGGTCTGGCCTTCATGCTGGTAGTCGGTCTCGCCGACCAGGTCGGCATTGCCCACGGCGACGCCACCGCCGCCTTCGCTTTCCAAGCGGCCTTCTTCCTTGCTGGTGGGCTTGAACTGCAGGTCGAGGAAGTCGCTGAAGGCCTGGGCCACATCCGGCAAGGCCACCCGGTCCTGGGGCCGCTTGGGTCCGGCGAGGCTGGCTTCGACGGTGCCCATGTCCAGGGCCAGGCTGTCGCTGAACACCGGTTCCTTGCCCGGCAGGCGCCACAGGCCCTGGGCCTTGCTGTAGGCCTCGACCAGTTTCACCAGTTCGGCCGGGCGGCCCGACAAGCGCAGGTAGTCGAGCGTCACCTGGTCCACCGGGAAGAACCCGCAGGTGGCGCCATATTCAGGGGCCATGTTGGCGATGGTGGCGCGGTCGGCCAGGGGCAGGTCGGCCAGGCCATCACCGTAGAACTCGACGAATTTGCCCACCACGCCTTTCTTGCGCAGCATCTGGGTCACGGTCAGCACCAGGTCGGTGGCGGTGATGCCTTCCCTGAGCTTGCCGGTGAGCTTGAAGCCGATGACCTCCGGAATCAGCATCGACACCGGCTGGCCGAGCATTGCCGCTTCGGCCTCGATCCCGCCCACGCCCCAGCCCAGCACGCCCAGGCCGTTGATCATGGTGGTGTGGGAGTCGGTGCCCACCAGGGTGTCGGGGAAGGCATAGGTGCGGCCGTCCTCGTCCTTGCTCCAGACGGTGCGCCCCAGGTATTCCAGGTTGACCTGGTGGCAGATGCCGGTGCCCGGCGGTACCACGCTGAAGTTGTCGAAGGCGCTCTGGCCCCAGCGCAGGAAGGCGTAGCGTTCGCCGTTGCGTTGCATTTCGATGTCGACGTTCTGTTCGAAGGCGCTGCTGCTGGCGAACTTGTCCACCATCACCGAGTGGTCGATCACCAGGTCCACCGGCGACAGCGGGTTGATCCGTTGCGGATCGCCACCGGCCTTGGCCATGGCCGCGCGCATGGCGGCCAGGTCGACCACCGCGGGCACCCCGGTGAAGTCCTGCATCAGCACCCGCGCCGGGCGGTACTGGATCTCGCGGTCGGAGCGGCGCTCCTTGAGCCAGGCGGCGAGGGCCTTCAGATCGTCGCTGGTGACGGTCTCGTTGTCCTCCCAGCGCAGCAGGTTCTCCAGCAGGACCTTGAGCGACATGGGCAGGGCATCGATATCGCCCAGGCTCCGCGCTGCGTCCGGCAGGCTGAAATAGTGATAGGTCTTGTCGTCGACTTTCAGGGTCTTGAGGGTTTTCAGGCTATCGAGGGATGGCATTGAACGACTCCTTCTGGCCCGCACGGCTACGGGCCTGTGATACGGACAGAGAGTTAACCTAGCTCTGTTTGGGTCTTATCGCTAATCACTGGACTGCTGGGTTCAGCCCAAGGTTCCTAACTCGGTTATCATGCGCCGTTTTTCGTGACAGGCTTTGCGCGTGCTCCGTTTCGTTGATCCGGGGCACTTTCGGGCAGGTTTGCGCAACGATTGATCGCCAACGCCCAGGAGATTCCATGAACACCCTGTTTATCCATTGCCGTCCCGGTTTCGAAGGCGAGGTCTGCTCGGAGATCGCTGATCATGCGGCCCATTTGCATGTCGCCGGATATGCCAGGGCCAAGCCGGGCACCGCCTGCGCCGAGTTCATCTGCAGCGAGGACGACGGCGCGCAGCGGCTGATGCAGGGACTGCGTTTTTCCCAGTTGATCTTTCCCCGGCAGTGGGCGCGGGGCGCTTTCGTCGAGCTGCCGGAAACCGACCGCATCAGCGTGATCCTGGCCCACCTGGACGCTTTCCCGCAGTGCGGCAGCCTGTGGCTGGAAGTGGTGGATACCAACGACGGCAAGGAGCTGTCGAACTTCTGCAAGAAATTCGAAGGTCCGCTGCGCAAGGCGCTCAAGGGCGCCGGCAAGCTGGTGGAGGATGCTGGCTTGCCGCGCCTGCTGCTGACCTTCAAGAGCGGGCGGGAAGTCTTCGTCGGGCTGGCCGATGCCGGCAACTCGGCGATGTGGCCCATGGGCATCCCACGGCTGAAGTTCCCCCGGGAGGCTCCTAGCCGCTCGACCCTGAAGCTCGAAGAGGCCTGGCATCATTTCATTCCGCGAGAGCAGTGGGACGAGCGCCTGCACAGCGACATGACCGGGGTCGACCTGGGAGCCGCCCCGGGCGGCTGGACCTGGCAGCTGGTCAATCGCGGCATGCTGGTGACTGCGGTGGACAATGGGCCGATGGCCGAGAGCCTGATGGACACCGGCCTGGTCCAGCACCTGATGGCTGACGGCTTCACCTACCAGCCCCGGCAACCGGTGGACTGGATGGTCTGCGACATCGTCGAGAAGCCGGCGCGCAACGCAGCCTTGCTGGAGACCTGGATCGGCGAGGGGCATTGCCGCGAGGCGGTGGTCAACCTGAAGCTGCCGATGAAGCAGCGCTATGCCGAGGTCAAGCGCCTGCTGGAGCGGATCGAGGATGGATTCAAGGCCCGGGGCATCCGCGTGGCCATCGGCTGCAAGCAGCTGTACCACGACCGCGAGGAGGTGACCTGCCACCTGCGGCGCCTGGACACCAAGCCTGCCCGTTCCCGCTGAGCCCCTCGCCACATGGCCGGCATTGCGCGACAATGCCGGCCAGTTTCAGGAGTGAACCATGAGTCAGATCATCGATACGCCGGTAGACGGTACCCTCGACGCCACCGGCCTCAATTGCCCCGAGCCGGTGATGATGTTGCACCAGCATATTCGTGACCTGCCGCCGGGCGGGTTGTTGAAGGTGATCGCCACCGACCCGTCCACCCGCCGCGACATCCCCAAGTTCTGCGTCTTCCTCGACCATGAACTGGTGGCACAGGAGGAAGACGCGGGCACCTATCTCTACTGGATCCGCAAGAAACTCGATTAACTCGCCGAGCGGCTGCTGCGGATCTGCTTGCGTGCACTGCGCACCAGGCGGATCGACAGCATCAGCGCGGCGCAGCTCAAGCCGACGATCAGGCCTTCCCACAGGCCGCTTGGCCCCCGGGGCGCACCGAACCATTCGGTCAGGCCCAGGGCATAACCCACCGGCAACCCGATACCCCAATACGCGAACAGGGTCAGGATCATCGTCACCCGGGTGTCCTGGTAACCGCGCAGCGCGCCGGCGGCAGTCACCTGGATGCCATCGGAGAATTGGAACAGCGCCGCGTACACGATCAGCATCGACGCCACCTGGATCACCAGCGGATCGGTGGTGTAGATCGAGGCGATGGGCTCGCGCAGGAAAAACATCAGGCTCGCCGACAGGCAGGCATAGGCCAGCGCCGTCGCCATGCCGACCCCGGCGCTGAAGCGGGCGTTGCGCGGTTCCTGGCGCCCCAGGGACTGGCCGACGCGCACGGTCACGGCCATGGCCAGGGAGTAGGGAATCATGAACATCAGGGCGCTGACGTTGAGGGCGATCTGGTGTCCGGCCACCACCGTGGCGCCCAGGCTGCCGATCAGCAGGGCGATCACCGCGAAGATACTCGACTCGGCGAACACGGCGATGCCGATGGGCAGGCCGACGCCCAGCAGGCGCTTGATCACCGTCGATCGCGGCCACTCGAAACGGCCGAACAGCTGGATCTTGCGATAGGCCGGCGCCCAGCGGACCCAGCCGGCCATGCCCAGCATCATTGCCCACATCACGATCGCCGTGGCCCAGCCGCAGCCAACGCCACCCATGGCCGGCACGCCGAAGTGGCCATAGATGAAGATGTAGTTGATGGGAATGTTCAGGGCCAGGCCGCAGAGGCCGATGACCATGCTCGGCACGGTACGCCCCAGGCCATCGCTCAGGCAGCGCAGCACGTAATACAGGGCCACCGCCGGCAGGCCGCTGGCGATGCCATGCAGGTAGCCCATGCACGGCTCGATCAGCTCCGGATCGACCTTCATCAAGTGCAGCACTGGCTCGGCGCTGATGAGGATCAGCATGGCCGAGATCCCGGCCGCCACGGCCAGCCACAACGCCTGGCGCACCAGCGGGCCGATCTCCTCGAGCTTGTTGGCACCGAAACGCTGGGCGACCTTGGGGGTGGTGGCCAGCAGGGTGCCGGTCATCAACAGGAACACCGGGATCCAGATCGAGTTGCCCAGGGCCACGGCCGCCAGATCGCGGGGGCCCACTCGCCCGGCCATCACCGCATCGACGAAGCCCATGGCGGTGGTGGCCACCTGGGCGATCATGATGGGCAGGGCCAGTACCAGCAGGTCTTTCAGCTCGCGGCCGACCCGGGCGGGGCGGCTGGTGGAGAGGGTGGCGGCGGAGTCGGTCACGGAATTCACGGGGCGAAGCGTCCATAGGTGTGTTGCGCGGGACGCGACAGTCTACGCGTTGCCGCCATGCCTGGGATAAGTCCCGTGTTGTGGATTTGTAATACGGGCCTCGATTGCCTTCGCGCCTGCAAGCCGTGCTGGTTCGCCGGGTGATCTGGGCCTAAACTGCGCCTCCCCAAGAGGAGCCTGCCATGCTGATCGTTGCCGACGAAAACATTCCCCTGATCGATGAATTCTTTGCCGGGTTCGGCGAGATCCGGCGCTTTCCCGGGCGCGCCATCGATCGCGCCAGCGTGGCCCAGGCGGATGTGCTGCTGGTGCGTTCGGTGACCCAGGTCGATCGTGCCTTGCTCGAGGGCACCCCGGTGCGCTTCGTCGGAACCTGCACCATCGGTACCGACCACCTGGACCTGGACTACTTCCAGCAGGCCGGCATTGCCTGGTCCAGCGCTCCGGGCTGCAACGCCCGCGGGGTGGTGGACTACGTGCTGGGCAGCTTGCTGACCCTGGCCGAGATCGAGGGCGTGGACCTGTCGCGCCGCTGCTATGGCGTGGTCGGCGCTGGTGAGGTCGGTGGCCGCTTGATCGAAGTGTTGCGTGGCCTGGGCTGGCAGGTGCTGGTCTGCGATCCGCAGCGCCAGGCGCTGGAGGGCGGTGACTACGTCAGCCTGGAGCAGTTGCTCGAGCGTTGCGACGTCATCAGCCTGCATACGCCGCTGACCCGCGATGGTGAACACCGTACCTGGCACCTGCTGGATCGCCAGCGCCTGGGGCGGCTGCGCCAGGGCGCCTGGCTGATCAACGCAGCACGAGGCCCGGTGGTGGACAACAGTGCCCTGCGTGAAGTGCTCCTGCAGCGTGAGGACCTGCAGGCGGTGCTGGATGTCTGGGAGCAAGAGCCGACGGTGGACACTGCCCTGGCGGATTTGTGCGTGCTGGCCACGCCGCATATCGCCGGCTACAGCCTGGATGGCAAGCAGCGTGGTACGGCGCAGATCTACCAGGCGTTCTGCCGGCACTTCGGCCATGCCGAGCAGGTCCTGCTGGAGAGCCTGCTGCCAGCGCCGTGGGTGGTGCAGGTCAGCCTGGATGCCAAGGCCGATCCGGCCTGGGCCCTGGCGACGATTTGCCGGGCGGTGTACGACCCGCGTCGCGACGATGCGGATTTTCGCCGGAGCTTGTCCGACGATGTCGCGCAGCAGCGCAGCGCCTTCGACGGGTTGCGCAAGCACTACCCGCAGCGCCGGGAGATCGACGGCCTGCAGGTGCGGATCCAGGGCGAGTCGGCGGATCTGCAGCGGATCGTCCGGGCATTGGGGGCCACGCTGGCCTGAACCGCGGGCATAAAAAACCCGGCCACCAGGCCGGGTCAAGAGGACGTGAGGCTATGTGTCAATCTTGCCGAGCAGGCTTGACCAGTCGCTTTTCCAGTTCGCGGCAGGCGTTCTGGATCATGTCTTCAGTAATAGGTACTTCGCGGCCCTGGGCATCGATGATGGCACAACCCAGAGACTGGTTGGGCTGGGTACGGATCACTTGAATCTTGTCATTGCTGCTGTGTTGCAAGGACATGGCCTGTCTCCTCATCAGGTTGTGTGCTTACTTTAGAATGACCGGGTGACCGGGCTGTTACAGACCAGCGCCAGGGCAGGTCCGGTAACTTCACTCCATCAGAAATACCGCAGGAGTGCCAGTCGCGGATTAGACCGATAACCTCTAGGTGCTAGCGTTACCGGTCATAATCAACCTGACTCATTGCGATTTACCAAAGTTCCTGCGAATTCATCCCGTTACCGGCGCTGCCGTGGGGCGATCGCCGGCGCGTCAATGGATGAACGGCATGCTCTCTTCTCGTCATCGCCGGGCCTTGCGCCTGGCCAGTCGCTTTATCGCTCCCTACCGTTGGCAGGCGCTGGGGGCCTTGCTGGCCCTGGTGCTCACCGCGGGCATCACCCTATCCATGGGGCAGGGCATCCGCCTGTTGGTGGACCAGGGCTTCATGACCCAGTCGCCGCACCTGCTGAACCAGACCATCGGCCTGTTCCTGCTGCTGGTGCTGGCGCTGGCCGTGGGCACCTTCGTGCGTTTCTACCTGGTGTCGTGGATTGGCGAGCGCTGCGTCGCGGACATCCGGCGCCAGGTGTTCAACCACTTGATCTACTTGCACCCGGGTTTCTACGAGAACAATCGCAGCTCGGAAATCCAGTCCCGCCTGACGGCGGACACCACGCTGCTGCAGTCGGTGATTGGATCTTCGCTGTCGTTGTTCCTGCGTAATGCACTGATGGTCCTGGGCGGCATAGTCCTGCTGTTCATCACCAATCCCAAGCTCACCAGCATCGTGGTGATCGCCCTGCCGCTGGTGTTGGTGCCGATCCTGCTTTTCGGTCGCCGGGTGCGCAGCCTGTCGCGCGTGAGCCAGGATCGGATCGCCGATGTGGGCAGCTACGTGGCGCAAACCCTCGGGCAGATCAAGACGGTCCAGGCCTACAACCACCAGGCCGAGGACGAACGGCGCTTCGCCCTGACGGTAGAGGACGCTTTTCATACCGCGCGCCAGCGCATCATCCAGCGTGCCTGGCTGATCACCCTGGTCATCGTCCTGGTGCTGGGCGCCGTGGGGGTGATGCTCTGGGTCGGCGGCATGGATGTGATCGCCGGGCGAATTTCCGCCGGCGAGCTGGCGGCCTTCGTGTTCTACAGCCTGATCGTCGGCAGCGCCTTCGGTACCCTGAGCGAGGTGATCGGCGAGCTGCAACGGGCGGCAGGGGCTGCGGAGCGGATCGCCGAGCTGCTGCGGGAGCAGAGCATCATCCAGGCGCCGAGCGCCGGGCTGGTCCGCTTGCCGGCCCGGGTCAGGGGTGAGCTGCAACTGGAGAACCTGCGCTTTGCCTATCCCTCACGAGCGGATCGCTATGCCCTGGATGGCTTGTCCTTGAACATCCGCGCCGGGGAGACCCTGGCCCTGGTCGGGCCCTCGGGGGCTGGCAAGTCCACCTTGTATGACTTGCTGCTGCGTTTCTACGATCCACAGCAGGGGCAGATCCTGCTGGATGGCGTGCCCCTGGCCAACCTCGATCCGCAGGACCTGCGGCGTTGCTTCGCCCTGGTGTCGCAGAATCCGGCGCTGTTCTTCGGCAGCATCGAGGAGAACCTGCGCTACGGCAATCCTGGCGCGACTGCGGAGCAAGTCCGGGAGGCGGCGCGGATCGCCTATGCCCATGAGTTCATCGAGCAGATGCCCCAGGGCTACCAGACTCACCTGGGCGATGGTGGGCAGGGCCTGTCCGGAGGCCAGCGCCAGCGCCTGGCGATCGCCCGGGCGCTGCTGGTGGATGCACCGATCCTGCTGCTGGACGAGGCCACCAGTGCCCTGGATGCGCAGAGCGAACACCTGATCCAGCAAGCCTTGCCGAGCCTGATGCAGAATCGCACCACCCTGGTGATCGCCCATCGGCTGGCCACGGTGAAGAATGCCGATCGAATCGTGGTCATGGACCAGGGCCGGCTGGTGGCGGTAGGTACGCACCAGCAATTGATTGCCGACAGCCCGCTGTATGCGCGCCTGGCGGCACTACAGTTCAGTGACGGTTCTTGAGTTCACCGGGCTTGATGGTGCGCACGAGGACGTAGTCCTCGCCAGCCACGGAGGATTGCAAGGGACAGGCGCAGAGACGAAAAAGCCCGCAATCATGCGGGCTTTTTCTTGGGCGGGAGATCAGAGGTCGTCGAAGTAGCGTTCGTGCCAATCCACCAGCGGTTGCGGTGAATTGAGCTTCTGGCCGTAGATCACCGAATAGGACAGGACGTTCTGCACGTACTGGCGGGTTTCGTCGAAGGGGATGCTTTCCACCCACACGTCGAAGCTCAGGTGGTCGGCGCCCTTGAGCCACTGGCGCACCCGGCCGGGGCCGGCGTTGTAGGCTGCGGAGGCCAGCACCCGGTTGCCGTTGAACTGGCTGTGGACCTGGCTCAGGTAGGCCGCGCCCAGCTGGATGTTCTTGTCCGGATCCAGCACTTGCTGCGGCGAGGCCAGGGGAATGCTGAACTTGCGCGCGGTTTCCTTGGCGGTGCCGGGCATCAGTTGCATCAGGCCGCTGGCGCCGACACCGGAGCGGGCGTCGTCCATGAACGCGCTTTCCTGGCGGGTGATGGCGAACACCCAGCTGGAATGCAGGCCACGGACCTTGGCTTCGCGCACCAGGGTATCGCGGTGGGCCATGGGGAAGCGGATGTCCAGGTCGTCCCAGTACTGGGCCTGGCTGATGGTGCGGATGGCCGGGAAGTACCACTTCAGGTCATAGGCCAAGCGGGCCTGGGCGACCATTTCGTCGCGGTTGAAATGCCGGCTGACGTGGTACCACTCGCGACGCCCGTCGACGATCTGTCCCCGGGCATGGAGCTCCAGGGCGCGACGCACGCCGGGAGTGTTGCGTACCTTGTTGATCACCGCCTGGCTGAGCATCAGCGGCTGGTTGTTCAACTGGTAGGGCGCCTTGGCATGATCGGCGGCGAGGAAGCCATAGAAGTCCCGCTCCCGGGACAGGCCCTTGAACAGTGCCTGGGCCTGGGGGTTCTTCGGTTCCGCCAGTTCCAGGCTGCGCGCCTGCCAGTAGCGCCAGCGGTTGGTGCTGGCCAGCTCCTGGGGCAGCTTGCGGGTCAGCTGATAGGCATCTTCCCAGCGCGCCAGGCGCAATAGCAGGCGCAGGCGCCATTCGGACACGGTGTTGTCCCGCAGCTCGGGATCGTACTTGGTCATCACGTCCAGGGCGCGGCTGTCGAAGCGCCGGGCCAGGGTCAGGCCGATCTCGCGGGCAATGGCCACTTTTTCGTCACGGGAGAAGTGCATGCTGCTGGCATAGCCGTCGAGCAGGGCCATGGCCTTGTCCGGGTCCTGGCGGGCCAGGCGGCGCAGGCCAAGGCCGACCACATCGGACATGGCTTCGTTGGCGGGCTGGAAGCGTGAGGGCTGGCTCAGCAGCTCCGGTTTCTGGGCCACGTCCACCAGCAGGCGGCCCTGGGGCGCCAGGGTGGTCATGCTGTTGACCAGGCTGTTGGCCAGGGCGTAGTTGCGCGCCTCGGCCGCCAGCTTGGCCCGCTGCCAGCGCTTTTGTTCGGTCAGCTGGCCCTCGGCGGCCCACTGGCCGAACAGGCCGTCGCAGGCCGCAGGTTGGGACTTGCCGCTCAGCCAGAGCTTTTCGGCGGTGGCGTAGCCCTCGGCCTTGAGGTTGTGGCCCAGCTGGTACTGGCCGTTGAGGCAGTCGAGTTCGGTGAAGTTGAGCTTGGGGTCGTAGTACTTGGTGAAGGTCGCCCAGTCGCCGCGTTCGGCCAGCCAGCGCAACCAGCGCAGTTTCATCCAGTTGGCCTGGGGCAGGTCGCCGTGTTCGGCGAGGAATTTCTCGATCTCGGCGTTGCTGGCGCTCTTGAGCCGGGCAGTGAGTTCGTCGTAGGCCAGGTAGGGCTCCAGCGGGTAGTCGCGCAGCGCATCGGCGTAACGGAAGTAGGGTCCGGAATCACCCTTGGCCAGGGCGCGCTTGGCTTCGTCGTAGTACTGGCGTTGCAGGGTCAGGTCTGCCGCCTGGGTGGATTGGGCGGCAGCGGCGGAAAGAAGCAGGCAGGATAAAAGGCTGAAAAGGCGACTGCGCATGAGACATCCGGGCAGAGAAATCATGACAAGTGCCGACAGGGCCAACACTGATTGCTCACTAGCTTAGCCTTTTGCCAGCAACCGGCGAAAGCTTTGCCGGTTCGCTGGTATCAGTTGGCAACAAATGTCGCCCCAGGGTCGCCACCGGCGAAATAGCCGGCCTTCTGCGAGCCTAACTCAGGTAGAATGCGCGCCCGGTTTTTGGAGAAGAACATGACCCTGCTCAAATTCAGCGATGTGTCCCTTGCTTTCGGCGCCATGCCGTTGCTGGACAAGGTGTCCTGGCAGATCGCCCGTGGCGAGCGGGTGTGCATCATCGGTCGCAACGGTACTGGCAAGTCCAGCATGATGAAGCTGGTCAAGGGCGACCAGAAGCCCGACGACGGTGCCATATGGCGCGCACCCGGCCTGAAGATCGGCGAGTTGCCCCAGGAGTTGCCGGTGGCCGACGAGCGCACCGTGTTCGATGTGGTCGCCCAGGGCCTGGCTGGAGTCGGTGAGCTGCTGGCCCAGTACCATCACCTGAGCCAGAACATCGTCACCGACGCCGACCTGGAAAAGCTGATGCACGTCCAGCACGACCTCGAGGCTCGTGACGGCTGGCGCTTGCAGCAACTGGTGGACAGCACCCTGAGCCGCCTGCAACTGCCTGCCGACAAGACCCTCGCCGAGTTGTCCGGCGGCTGGCGCCGGCGCGTCCTGCTGGCCCAGGCCCTGGTGGCGGAGCCGGACCTGCTGCTGCTCGACGAGCCGACCAACCACCTGGACATCGGTGCGATCGCCTGGCTGGAAGAAGCGTTGAAGGATTTCCCGGGGGCCGTGCTGTTCATCACCCACGACCGTTCCTTCCTGCAGAACCTGGCCACTCGTATTCTCGAACTGGATCGTGGCGGCCTGATCGACTGGAACGGCGACTACGCCAGCTTCCTGGTGCACAAGGAAGCGGCCCTGGCCGCGGAAGAAACCGCCAACGCACTGTTCGACAAGCGCCTGGCCCAGGAAGAAGTCTGGATTCGCCAGGGCATCAAGGCCCGTCGCACCCGTAACGAGGGCCGCGTGCGAGCGCTCAAGGCCTTGCGCGTGGAGCGTAGCCAGCGTCGCGAGCGCACCGGCAAGGCCAACATCCAGCTGGAAGCGGCGGACAAGTCCGGCAAGCAGGTGATGGTGCTGGAGAATGTCAGCTTCGCCCACCCGGAAGGGCCGTTCCTGGTCAAGGATTTCTCCATGGTCCTGCAGCGCGGCGATCGTATCGGCCTGCTGGGCGCCAACGGTACCGGCAAGACCACCTTGCTCAAGCTGATGCTGGGCGGCCTGGTGCCCAGCAGCGGCACGGTGGAAGAGGGCACGCGGATCGAAGTGGCCTACTTCGACCAGTTGCGCCACCAGCTGGACCTGGAAAAGACCGTGATCGACAACGTCGCCGAAGGTCGCGACTTCATCGAGATCGATGGCCAGAACCGGCATGTGCTCAGCTACCTGGGTGACTTCCTGTTCAGCCCACAGCGGGCGCGGACGCCGGTCAAGGCGCTGTCGGGTGGCGAGCGTGCGCGCCTGCTGCTGGCCAAGCTGTTCAGCAAACCGGCCAACCTGCTGGTGCTGGACGAGCCGACCAACGACCTGGACGTGGAAACCCTCGAGCTGCTCGAAGAGGTGCTGTCGAACTACCAGGGCACGGTACTGATGGTCAGCCACGACCGAGCCTTCCTCGACAACGTGGTCACCAGCACCTTGGTCTTCGAGGGTCAGGGGCGCGTGCGCGAGTACGTCGGTGGTTATGAGGACTGGATCCGCCAGGGTGGCTCGCCGCGTTTGCTGGGTGTGACCGAGAACAAGTCCGGCAAGGCCGAGCTGAACTCCGCCGTAGTGCCGCCAGTGTCGGCCCAGGCGCCGGAGCCAGTACTGGAAGCCGCTGCACCTGCGGCGAAGAAGAAGCTCAGCTACAAGCTGCAGCGTGAGCTCGAGGCCCTGCCGGGGCAGATCGAGGCCATGGAGCAGCAGATCGCCGACGTCGAGGCGGAAATGGCCGATGCCGGTTTCTACCAGCGGCCCGTGGCGGAAACCACCGCGGTCATCGCGAAGCTGGAGCAACTGAACGCCGAACTGGACCAGATGGTCGAGCGCTGGGCGGAGCTGGATGCCTGATTGCTGGGTGCCTGATGCAAAAAGCCCGACTCCAGAGTCGGGCTTTTTGTCGGTGCGGTTATCGGTTCTTCAGTTCGGCAACGGCAAGCGTCAGCGCTTGGCCAGGTGTACCGCCAGCACGTCGCAAGGTGCTCCGTGCAGGACGTCGTTGGCGGTGGAGCCGAGCAACAGGGCCAGGCCATGGCGACCGTGGCTGCCGACCACGATCAGGTCGCACTCCTGTTCTTTGGCCAGGTGATGGATTTCCTGGCGCGGCTGGCCATAGGTCAGGTGGCTGTATTCCTTGGTCAGTTCCGGGTACTTGTTGATCAGGCGGTCGAGGCGTTCCTTGGCCTGGTCGAATTGTTGCTGCTGCAACTGCGAGAGATCCATGGGGACGTCGCCACCGAAGGCCATCGCCATCGGTTCGACGATGTGCACCAGCGACAGCTTGGCGCCATTGCTCACCGACAGTTCGCGGGCCCGGTGGATAACAGGATCGCACTCTTCGGTTAGATCTACGGCGACCAGAATATGGTGGTAGGGCATGAGGCGCTCCTCCAGAGGATTGCAATAGCTTCAAGTATGGCTGGTTTGAAGCGGGTTGGTTGCAACGGCCCGCTCATCGAGAATCGAGAGTACAGATATGACGGTGTGGATAGTGGTGTCAATCCTTGTGGTGGTCTTGAGTCCCTGGGCATGGCTACGACCTTCGCGTCGCCAGAGTGGGTTGATCGCCGTGCGCATGGAGGCTCGGCGCATGGGCCTGGCCATGCAGTTGGCGCCCCAGGAGTGGCCGCACTGGCTGGGCCAGCAGCCTCCAGACCCGTGTCCGCAATACCACCGTCCACGGCGTGGCGGCCAGGTGGCGTGTTGGAGCTATTGGCAGGTGGCCCCGGGAAGTTGGGTCAACCAATGGCGCGAGCCCTGTGTCGATGAGCCGCTGTTCCAGCACCTGCGAACCCTGCCGGCCGGCGTGTTCAAGGTGGAGGCCGACAAGCAGCTGATCGCCCTGTACTGGAATGAGCGGGGCGAGCCCCGGGTGTTGCAGGATATCGCCGCGGTACTCAAGGCCCTGGCTTGAGGGTCGAGCAAGTGGGGCAAGCCTGTGCGCCAGGCAATAAAAAGCCCGACTCAGCATCGGGCGGGGTGGCCAGGCAGGCCGGAAACTCTCATGAAGCCACCTTCGGGTGGCTTTTTGTTGCCTGGGCATGGGCTTGTGACGGCATGCAGTTCCAGTGGCCAAGCATGCGGCGTTGTTCGGATTTCTTCCTGAAGCTTAGCCAGGGGTTGTCATGTCCGCGGAAGATTTAGGGCGATTTTTCTAAATATTGATCTTATGAATGACTGCAGATGCAGGGGCGTGTTGGTGGTCCGCGACACCCGGGAATGACCGCAAAGTCGCGTTTCAAACAGCATTTCGGACGATTGACAATTAGCGGATTTTCCGTGAATGTGGCGTACCCAAATCAAACGGGCGTATGAAATGAGCGTTTGTATCTCAGGCGTCTCGATACAGATTCCCGATTATCGCGTTGGCGGGTGTGCCTGGCGGATTGGCGTTAGCATCGACGGTGACGTCAGTGTCATGCCAGAAGTTAGCGTCCGACGTGTACTGTTCAGCTTCCATATCGTGGAGATCAGTTGATGATTTACGAAGGTAAAGCCATCACGGTTAAGGCTCTTGAAAGCGGCATCGTCGAATTGAATTTCGACCTCAAGGGTGAGTCCGTCAACAAGTTCAACCGTCTAACCCTGAACGAATTGCGTCAGGCTGTTGACACCATCAAGGCAGATGCGTCGATCAAGGGCGTGATCGTCAGCAGTGGCAAGGACGTGTTCATCGTCGGCGCCGACATCACCGAGTTTGTCGACAACTTCAAGCTGCCGGATGCGGAGCTGGTGGCAGGCAACCTCGAAGCCAACAAGATCTTCAGCGATTTCGAAGACCTTGGCGTGCCTACCGTTGCCGCCATCAACGGCATCGCCCTGGGCGGCGGCCTGGAAATGTGCCTGGCAGCGGACTACCGCGTCATGTCCGCCAGCGCCAAGATCGGCCTGCCGGAGGTCAAGCTGGGCATCTACCCGGGCTTCGGCGGCACCGTGCGCCTGCCACGCCTGATCGGTACCGACAACGCCATCGAATGGATCGCCGCCGGCAAGGAAAACCGTGCCGAAGACGCGCTGAAAGTCGGCGCGGTGGATGCCGTGGTAGCTCCTGAGAAGCTCAAGGATGCGGCCCTGACCCTGCTCAAGGGCGCCATCTCCGGCGAGTTCGACTACAAGGCCAAGCGCCAGCCGAAGCTGGAGAAAATCAAGCTCAACGCCATTGAGCAGATGATGGCCTTCGAAACCGCCAAGGGTTTCGTGGCCGGCCAGGCGGGTCCTAACTACCCGGCTCCGGTCGAGGCGATCAAGACCATCCAGAAGGCCGCCAACTTCGGCCGCGACAAGGCCCTGGAAGTGGAAGCCGCAGGCTTCGTCAAGCTGGCCAAGACCTCGGCCGCCCAGAGCCTGATCGGCTTGTTCCTGAATGACCAGGAGCTCAAGCGCAAGGCCAAGGCCTACGACGAGATCGCCCAGGACGTGAAGCAGGCCGCCGTACTTGGCGCCGGCATCATGGGTGGCGGCATCGCCTACCAGTCGGCCTCCAAGGGCACGCCGATCCTGATGAAGGACATCAACGAACACGGTATCGAGCAGGGCCTGGCGGAAGCCGCGAAACTGCTGGTTGGCCGCGTCGAGAAGGGCCGCATGACCGCGGCGAAGATGGCCGAAGTGCTCAACGGCATTCGCCCGACCCTGTCCTACGGTGATTTCGGCAACGTCGACCTGGTGGTCGAGGCCGTGGTCGAGAACCCCAAGGTCAAGCAGACCGTACTGGCTGAAGTCGAAGCCCAGGTCAAGGAAGGCGCGATCCTGGCGTCCAACACCTCGACCATTTCCATCAGCCTGTTGGCCAAGGCCCTCAAGCGTCCGGAAAACTTCGTCGGCATGCACTTCTTCAACCCCGTGCACATGATGCCGCTGGTGGAAGTGATCCGTGGCGAGAAGTCCAGTGAGCTGGCCGTCGCCACCACCGTTGCCTATGCCAAGAAAATGGGCAAGAACCCAATCGTGGTCAACGACTGCCCGGGCTTCCTGGTCAACCGCGTGCTGTTTCCGTACTTCGGCGGTTTCGCCAAGCTGGTCAGCGCTGGCGTGGACTTCGTGCGCATCGACAAGATCATGGAGAAGTTCGGCTGGCCGATGGGCCCGGCCTATCTGATGGACGTGGTTGGCATCGACACCGGCCACCATGGTCGCGACGTGATGGCCGAAGGTTTCCCGGATCGCATGAAGGATGATCGCCGTTCGGCCATCGACGTGCTCTACGAGGCCAAGCGCCTGGGCCAGAAGAACGGCAAGGGCTTCTACGCCTATGAGACCGACAAGCGCGGCAAGCAGAAGAAGGTCGCCGATCCGTCGGTGCTGGAAGTGCTCAAGCCGATCGTCTACGAGCAGCGTGAAGTCACCGACGAAGACATCATCAACTGGATGATGATCCCACTGTGCCTGGAAACCGTTCGCTGCCTGGAAGACGGCATCGTCGAGACCGCTGCCGAAGCCGACATGGGCTTGGTCTACGGTATTGGTTTCCCTCCATTCCGTGGCGGTGCGCTGCGCTACATCGATTCCATCGGTGTCGCCCAGTTCGTTGCCCTGGCCGACCAGTACGCCGATCTGGGCGCGCTGTACCACCCGACCGCGAAGCTGCGTGAGATGGCCAAGAACGGCCAGAGCTTCTTCGGTTAAGCGCCCACACTAGAGCGAGAGTGAACATATGAGCTTGAATCCTAGAGACGTCGTGATTGTCGACTTCGGTCGTACTCCGATGGGCCGCTCCAAGGGCGGCATGCACCGCAACACCCGTGCCGAAGACATGTCGGCACACCTGATCAGCAAGCTGCTGGAGCGCAACGCCAAGGTCGATCCGGCGGAAGTCGAGGACGTGATCTGGGGCTGCGTCAACCAGACCCTGGAGCAGGGCTGGAACATCGCCCGCATGGCCTCGCTGATGACCCAGATCCCCCACACCTCGGCTGGCCAGACTGTCAGCCGCCTGTGCGGTTCGTCCATGAGCGCCCTGCACACCGCGGCGCAGGCGATCATGACCGGCAACGGCGACGTGTTCGTCGTCGGCGGCGTCGAGCACATGGGCCATGTGAGCATGATGCATGGCGTCGATCCGAACCCGCACCTGTCCCTGTATGCGGCGAAGGCCTCGGGCATGATGGGGCTGACTGCCGAGATGCTGGGCAAGATGCATGGCATCACCCGTGAGCAGCAGGACGCCTTCGGCCTGCGCTCCCACCAGCTCGCCCACAAGGCGACCCTGGAGGGCAAGTTCAAGGACGAGATCATCCCGATGCAGGGTTACGACGAGAACGGCTTCCTGAAGCTGTTCGACTACGACGAAACCATCCGTCCGGACACTACCCTGGAAAGCCTGGCGGCCCTGAAGCCGGCGTTCAACCCCAAGGGCGGCACCGTGACTGCCGGTACTTCGTCGCAGATCACCGACGGCGCCTCGTGCATGATCGTGATGTCTGCCCAGCGTGCCCAGGACCTGGGTATCCAGCCGATGGCAGTGATTCGCTCGATGGCGGTCGCAGGTGTGGATCCGGCGATCATGGGCTATGGTCCAGTACCGGCTACGCAAAAAGCCTTGAAGCGTGCGGGCCTGGGAATCGCCGATATCGACTTCTTCGAACTTAACGAAGCTTTCGCCGCACAGGCCCTGCCAGTGCTGAAAGATCTGAAAGTACTCGACAAGATGGACGAGAAGGTTAACCTGCACGGCGGCGCGATCGCCCTGGGCCACCCTTTCGGTTGTTCCGGCGCGCGTATCTCCGGGACTCTGCTCAACGTCATGAAGCAGAATGGCGGCACCCTCGGTGTGTCCACCATGTGCATCGGCCTTGGCCAGGGTATCTCGACCGTCTTCGAACGCGTTTAAGCGTTGGGTTGATGGAAGCCGGGGCCCTGTGCCCCGGTTTTTGTTTTTCTGAAGATTTTTAATTTTTTGCACGAGGGCCAGAGCATGCAGTTACAACCCGGGCTCTACCAGCATTACAAAGGGCCGCAGTACCGCGTGTTCAGCGTGGCGCGGCATTCGGAAACGGAAGAAGAAGTGGTGTTCTACCAAGCCCTGTATGGCGATTACGGCTTCTGGGTGCGTCCCTTGAGCATGTTCCTGGAGTCAGTCGAAGTTGACGGCGAGCAGGTCCCACGCTTTGCTTTGGTGCAGGCCGAACCCAGTCTTTTTTCACCGGCTTGAGCGCAGGTCGCGCAGTACCCTGCGCTTGACCTCACCTTGTTGCCACTATATATAGCGGTGCCGCGTCAGGCGCCATCCGCCTCAACTTCTCGAATTCAGGAATTTTCCGATCCATGGGCAAATCGCTGGTCATTGTGGAATCCCCGGCTAAGGCCAAGACCATCAACAAGTACTTGGGCAACCAATACGTGGTGAAGTCGAGTATCGGCCATATCCGAGACCTGCCCACCAGCGGTTCGGCAAGTGCCGCCAAGGAGCCTGCCGCCAAGCGTGGCAAGGCCGCAGGCGAGGCTCCGGCCCTGTCGCCGAAGGAAAAGGCGCGCAAGCAGCTGGTGGCGCGCATGGGCGTCGATCCCGAGCACGGCTGGAAAGCCAAGTACGAAATCCTTCCTGGCAAGGAAAAGGTCATCGAAGAGCTGCGCCGCCTTGCCAAGGATGCCGACACCATCTATCTCGCGACGGACTTGGACCGCGAAGGGGAAGCCATTGCCTGGCACCTGCGCGAGGCCATCGGTGGTGACGACGAGCGCTACAAGCGCGTGGTGTTCAACGAAATCACCAAGAAGGCGATCCAGGACGCCTTCTCCCAGCCGGGCGAGCTGGATATCCATCGGGTCAATGCCCAGCAGGCCCGGCGCTTCCTCGACCGCGTAGTGGGCTACATGGTGTCGCCGCTGCTGTGGGCCAAGATCGCCCGTGGCCTGTCCGCCGGTCGCGTGCAGTCGGTTGCGGTCAAGCTGGTGGTGGAGCGTGAGCGAGAAATCCGCGCCTTCATCCCCGAAGAGTACTGGGAAGTGCATGCCGACCTCGGGACCGCGAAGAACGCCAAGGTGCGTTTCGAAGTGGCGCGCGAGAATGGCGAGGCCTTCAAGCCGCTCAACGAAGCCCAGGCCATGGCGGCGCTGGAGAAGCTCAAGGCGTCGTCCTACAGCGTCGCCAAGCGTGAAGACAAGCCCACCAGCAGCAAGCCTTCGGCGCCGTTCATCACTTCCACCCTGCAGCAGGCCGCGAGCAACCGCCTGGGTTTCGGGGTGAAGAAGACCATGATGATGGCCCAGCGCTTGTACGAAGCGGGCTACATCACCTACATGCGTACCGACTCCACCAACCTCTCGGCCGACGCCGTGGCGATGGCTCGCAGCTATATCGAGAGCGAATTCGGTGACAAGTACCTGCCAGCCTCGCCCAATGTCTACAGCAGCAAGGAAGGGGCCCAGGAGGCGCACGAAGCGATTCGTCCGTCCGATGTGCACACCCATCCGAGCAAGCTGTCGGGCATGGAGCGTGACGCCGAGCGCCTGTATGAGCTGATCTGGCGCCAATTCGTGGCCTGCCAGATGCCGCCAGCGCAATACCTGTCCACCACCGTCAGCGTTGCCGCTGGCGACTTCGAGCTGCGCGCCAAGGGCCGTATCCTCAAGTTCGACGGTTACACCCGGGTCATGCCCCAGGTGAGCAAGCCGGGCGATGACGATGTGCTGCCCGACATGGCCCAGGGCGAAGTGCTGAAGCTGATCAAGCTGGATCCGAGCCAGCACTTCACCAAGCCGCCGGCGCGCTACTCCGAAGCCAGCCTGGTGAAGGAGATGGAAAAGCGTGGTATCGGGCGTCCTTCGACCTATGCGGCGATCATCTCCACCATCCAGGATCGCGGCTACGTGACCCTGCACAACCGACGCTTCTATTCGGAAAAGATGGGCGATATCGTCACCGAGCGCCTCTCCGAGAGCTTCTCCAACCTCATGGACTACGGCTTCACCGCCGGCATGGAAGAGAACCTCGACGATGTGGCCCAGGGCGAGCGTGACTGGAAGAACGTGCTCGACGAGTTCTATGGCGACTTCAAGAACAAGCTCGAGGTCGCGGAGGGCGCTGAAAGCGGTATGCGCGCCAACCAGCCGGTCATGACCGATATCCCGTGCCAGACCTGCGGCCGGCCGATGCAGATCCGTACGGCCTCCACAGGCGTGTTCCTGGGCTGCTCGGGTTACAGCCTGCCACCCAAGGAGCGCTGCAAGGCCACGGTCAACCTGGTTCCGGGCGACGAGATCGCGGCGGACGACGAGGGTGAATCCGAGTCCCTGGTACTGCGCGGCAAGCATCGTTGCCCGATCTGCAGCACGGCGATGGACGCTTACCTGCTGGATGAAAAGCGCAAGCTGCATATCTGCGGCAACAACCCGGATTGCGCCGGCTACGAGATCGAAGAGGGCAGCTACCGGATCAAGGGCTACGAAGGCCCGAGCCTGGAGTGCGACAAGTGCGGTAGCGAGATGCAGCTCAAGACCGGTCGTTTCGGCAAGTTCTTCGGTTGCACCAACCCGACCTGCAAGAACACCCGCAAGCTGCTCAAGAGCGGCGATGCGGCGCCGCCGAAGATGGACCCGGTGAAGATGCCTGAGCTCAAGTGCGAGAAAGTCAACGACACCTATATCCTGCGTGACGGTGCATCGGGGCTGTTCCTGGCCGCCAGCCAGTTCCCGAAGAACCGCGAGACCCGTGCGCCGCTGGTGCTCGAGCTGATCCCGCACAAGGACGAGATCGATCCGAAGTATCACTTCCTCTGTGAAGCGCCGCAAAAGGATCCGGAAGGCCGTCCAGCGGTGGTGCGCTACAGTCGCAAGACCAAAGAGCAGTACGTGCAGACCGAAGTCGATGGCAAGCCTACTGGTTGGCGCGCCTTCTACGACGGCGGCAGCTGGAAGGTCGAGGACAAGCGCTGAAGTCCCGTGAGCGCTGTAGGGCGACCTCCGCGCGGTGACTGACAAGGCCGCATGTTCCCTTGGAGCATGCGGCCTTTCTTTTGGCTTGCGGCCGGCCTGAGCGATCCCTGAAACTGCGATACCCGCATCCGGCTCTGTTCTTATGGTGGAGGCTGCCTACATGGCCCATGAGCTCTATACCCGTACCAATCAGAAAATCTATTTCGCCGGCTTGGCCCTGGAGGCTTTGGCGCGGGCGCAAGAGGGGCGGGCGATGAATGCCCAGGCCCTGGTCCAGGCTGGCCGCGAATCGGTGTTGTTTCACCTGTACGGGGCGCTGCTCGGGTTGTGCCACGAGATTGCCGGGTTCTATCGATTGCCCCAGGCAGGTGCTTCCCGCGTGGAGCAGATCCTCAATCGTGAGGTGCTGGAAAACATCGCCATTCCCGAGCTGGCGGAGTTGATCGAGCTGGCGCAGAGCCCGCAAAGCTGGCTGGCGCAGTTGCTGACCGCCTATGGGACTTTGCTCCAGCCGCCAAGGGCGCCCCACAAGCCCAAGGGCGATGTCACCCAGCCGTTGATCGTGGCGGTCAGCCTGGATGAAGAGGAGCCGCCAGAGCTGGGGCATGAGGAGCTGGAAAGCTGGCGGCAGAATCTCAAGGCCCTGGCCATTCGTTTTCGGGACGGCTTGAACGAGTGTTGAGCCCGGACGCCGACTGATCCGCTGTACGACAATTTGATCAAGGAAGATTCATGCTGTTCTTCTTGCGTGACCAGGCATTGGTTCGCCTGCTTCATGACGCTCAGGTGCGGGTCGCCCGTGCCCGCTCAAACGCGGATTTGCTGGAGGTGCTCGACAGGCTCGAGGTGTTTCCCGGCGGGCTGGAGTTCGATCATATGCAGTCGATAGTCCTTCTGGTGCTGGCCTTTGCCACCTTTGCCGCGATGTGGTTGATGGATGGCATGGGTGGGATGTTCTGGCTGGGTCTAGCCCTGGTCTTTTTCAGCTACTACATCGGTAAAGGGCTTTCTGGATCATCGACGGACCTGGCCGCCAGCATTGCTCGCAAATGTGCACTGTTCTGCAATGAATTGAGCGAATTCGACAGTACCGCCGAGTGGCGCCTGAAGAAGCTCAATAGTGAATTCATCGAATATCAGCGAGGCAATGAGCGACGTCACATCGTCGACTCGGTCCAGGGCGTCTATCGGGGAGGCTGCCACCGGCTGGCGTTCGAATACCACCAACTGCAGTACGTTACCTCCAGCAACCAGCGTGGGCCGGATGGCAGCTACAGGAAGGTCTTCGATACCTTCAATCGCTATAGCCTGGTGGTGGATTTCCCTTGGGTGATGGATATCGCGGTTCGTTCCAGTCCTTTGCCGGCCCCACAGACGTTGCAGCCGTTCAAGACCGGTTGCAGCGCTTTCGATGAGACCTTCGTACTGCGGGGCAATGATCAGGCCGGTTGCGAGCGATTCGCCACGGGCGCGACCCTGGGTTTTTTGCTGGAGTTGGCGCGTCGCCTGGATAAGGTCAACCTGGAGTTTTCCAGCCAGGGGCGGCTCTGCCTGAGCTTCGGCGATGAGATCATGGCCCGTGCCGATCTTGGGGCGTTGAGCGATCTTGCCGTCTTTCGTCAGCGGATCGTGGAGGGGATTGAGCTACCTGGGCTGTTTTCGGTGCTGGAATGGGTGTACCAGTTGGTGCTGCTGCAAGGTGGTCCAGTCGATCCGGCCTCGCAGGAAGAAGTTCGGCAGGAGAACCCGAGTTCAGTGTTTTTGACTCTCAAGCACGATGCGCAGTGAGTGCGTTTGCACTATTGAGTAGTGGCGTGGGCTCAATCCGGCGCAGTTTTGCTGGTGGTTATCGGCAGGCTCAAGTCTTCCATCACCCAACCTGGGATTAGCAGCATTTCAACAATAGCGTCCAGTTGTTCACGTGGTTCGGTGGTCAATCGATTGAATGTGAGCAGGCTTCTTACAGCGCCGTTCTCTGCTGGTCAGGTTGCAATGGATTTTGAATACAAGCCAAATTTTTGAAGATACCAAGAGGTTCTCGCGCTATTGCGCTGCTGCTGGTTGGTACCTGGTTCTTCGAGAGGCAGCCAATCGGACTCAAGCGATTCCCGCGCGAGGTTCGGGCGATGGCTGGTATAATCCTTCGCCTTTCGTGGAGAATAAATCTATATGCCAACGTCCTTTCTAGAAATTGTCGAGTTGCCAGACGGCCGTATCGAGCTGCGCAGGGCTGAAGACGAGGGTTCTCTGGTGACTTTGGATTTCTCCGAGGATGCCAAGGCCTTTCTGCAAGGCCAGCATGTGGAGGTGGCCAAGGCCATGTTGAGCGTCGGCGTACAAATGGCTGGCCGCTTGGTCGAGGGTGAAATCGAGAAGGAAGAAGGGCCGCGGGTTCTTCACTAAGGCCCGTCCATCGGCTTCTTTAGGCCGCTCGTCGCGTTGTTTCGGCTTCTCAGTCCTGGAGAAGCCTTGAATCATCCAAGCGTGTCTCCAGCTATTTCCCGTTGTTTATCCCAGGCGGATATTCAGGCTTTGTGCCTCGCCAGTCCGCGCAGCGCTGACCAGCTGTTGCCTGGCGCTGCTGCTCAGTGGGTTCAGCCAGCTGACCACCGTATGGCTACGGCCCAGGCGCAGGGCTTCGCAGGCCAGTTGTTGAGGGCTCTGGGTGCCTCGGGGGTGCAGTAGCAGGATGCGTTCGCGATTCAGGCCGGCATCCCGCAGCCAGGCCTGGGTAACACTGGAGGGTGGGGCGATCAGGGTGAGCCAGCGGGCATCCTGGTCCTGGCTCAGTTCCCTGAGGATGGGGGCCAACAGGTTCAGGCAGTTCCCGGCGGCGCCACGTAATGACAGTTCGCTGAAAGCTTCTGGGGCATTGTTCCAGGGCGATTCGGCTGCTTCCTTGAGAGCCGGCGCCAGGGGTTGGGCCAGGAATGCTTCGAACAGCGGGAGCTGTGCTTGCTGGGGGATATGGGGGAACTGCATGGAGCCTCCTTCAGCGGCGAATGACGCCGACACTCAAGCCTTCGATCACCAGTTCCTGGTCTTTCAGGTTGACTTCAATGGGGGCGAACTCGGGATTCTCGGCAATCAGCCAGACCTTGCTGCCTTCGCGCTTGAAACGCTTGACCGTGACTTCGTCGCCGATGCGTGCCACGACCACCTGGCCGTTGCGAGCTTCACGGGTGGTGTGCACGGCCAGCAGGTCGCCATCGAAGATGCCGATGTCCTTCATGCTCATGCCGTGGACCCGCAGCAGGTAGTCGGCGCGCGGATGGAAGAAAGTCGGGTTGATGTTGCAGGACTCTTCGATGTGCTGCTGGGCGAGGATCGGTGCACCAGCGGCGACCCGGCCAATGATCGGCAGGGTGTCGTCGCTTTTGGCTTCGAAGCCCGGGACACGGATGCCGCGGGAGGCGCCTGGAGTCATCTCGATGGCGCCCTTGCGTGCTAGTGCCTTGAGGTGTTCCTCGGCGGCATTGGGAGACTTGAAGCCCAGTTCCTGCGCGATTTCGGCGCGGGTCGGCGGATAGCCATTGTCTTCGAGGCAACGTTTGATAAAAGCCAGAATCTCAGCTTGGCGTGGCGTCAGTTTTAGCATGTCGATCGCTCTGTCTTTTTATACAGTTGCTGGGATTATATACAGTGGACCTGGCTTGGCAATCCTCCTTTTGCCATGCCCGGCCCGACGGTTGTCGTCCTGGCATCGGAATCTGCCGGCCCCGGCAGGCTACAGCGGCCGGCAGGTATGATTAAATAGCGCGCCGGAAGGCCTCGGGAAGGGCAGGCAGGCTTGACAATAAAGAGCCTGAAACGTATGTTTCAAACAAGTGTTTGTCAGGCGGAGTAGCCATGGCCCAGTCGGAAACCGTTGAACGCATTCTCGATGCTGCCGAGCAGTTGTTCGCGGAAAAAGGTTTTGCCGAAACCTCGTTGCGCCTGATCACCAGCAAGGCCGGGGTCAACCTGGCGGCGGTCAATTACCATTTCGGTTCCAAGAAAGCCCTGATCCAGGCGGTGTTCTCGCGCTTTCTCGGGCCGTTCTGCATCAGTCTCGATCGCGAACTGGAGCGGCGTCAGTCCAAGCCCGACAGCAAGCCGAGCCTGGAAGAGCTGCTGGAAATCCTCGTTGAACAGGCCTTGGTAGTACAGCCGCGCAGTGGCAACGACCTGTCGATCTTCATGCGCCTGCTGGGCTTGGCCTTCAGCCAGAGCCAGGGCCACCTGCGGCGTTACCTGGAAGACATGTACGGCAAGGTGTTCCGCCGCTACATGTTGCTGGTCAATGAAGCGGCGCCACGTATTCCACCGATCGAGCTGTTCTGGCGGGTGCACTTCATGCTGGGTGCGGCGGCCTTCAGCATGTCCGGGATCAAGGCCCTGCGGGCCATCGCCGAGACCGACTTCGGGGTCAACACTTCCATCGAACAAGTGATGCGCCTGATGGTGCCGTTTCTGGCCGCCGGCATGCGTGCCGAAACCGGCGTCACCGACGAAGCCATGGCCAGCGCCCAGCTCAGGCCGCGCAGCAAGCCGGCCCCGGCAGCCGCCAAGGCCTGACCCTCCGGCTGGGCGCGACAGCTTACATCCGCTAAGCTAGCCGCCCATGCCGATTCTCGTTTTCCACTTCCGTATTTTCCCCTTCGCGACATCGATCGCCGTGGGCGCCTGTGTCTCATGGCTGCCGGCGTCGATGGTGTGCGCATTCGTGTTTAAGGAAACTCCATGACCGCTGGCCTGCAAGGCTCCTTGATGGTGGACGTCGCCGGTACCTGGCTGACGGCCGAAGATCGCCACCTCCTGCGTCAGCCCGAGGTGGGCGGGTTGATCATCTTTGCCCGCAATATCGAGCATCCACGCCAAGTGCGCGAGCTGTGCGCGGCGATCCGGGCGATCCGTCCCGACCTGCTGCTGGCGGTGGACCAGGAAGGTGGCCGGGTGCAGCGCTTGCGCCAGGGCTTCGTCCGCCTGCCGGCGATGCGTGCCCTGGCCGACAACCCGAATGCCGAGTACCTGGCCGAGCAGTGCGGCTGGGTCATGGCCACCGAAGTCCTGGCGGTTGGCCTGGATCTGAGTTTCGCGCCGGTGCTGGATCTCGATCACCAGCGTAGCGCTGTGGTGGGCACCCGGGCCTTCGAAGGCGATCCGGAGCACGCCGCGCTGTTGGCCGGAGCCTTCATCCGGGGCATGAACAGCGCCGGCATGGCGGCCACCGGCAAGCACTTCCCCGGCCATGGCTGGGCCGAGGCGGATTCCCACGTGGCGATCCCCAATGACGAGCGCAGCCTGGAGGAGATCCGTGCCAAGGACTTGCTGCCATTCGCCCGCCTGAGCAAGCAACTGGCGGCGGTGATGCCGGCCCATGTGATCTATCCGCAGGTCGACGGCCAGCCGGCCGGCTTCTCGCGGCGCTGGCTGCAGGACATCCTGCGCGGCGAGTTGCGGTTCGACGGAGTGATCTTCAGTGATGACCTGTCCATGGCCGGAGCCCACGTAGTGGGCGACGCCGCGAGCCGGATCGAGGCGGCCCTGAGCGCCGGATGCGACATGGGCCTGGTGTGCAACGACCGCGCTGCCGCCGAGCTGGCCCTGAGCGCTGCCCAGCGCCTCAAGGTCAGCCCGTCGCCACGGATCGCGCGGATGCGTGGCCAGGCCTTCGCCGACTTGGAGTACAAGCAGGATCCTCGTTGGTTGACTGCGCTGGCCGCGTTGCGCGATGCGCAGTTGATCGACTGATCCCGATCCCTTCGACAGGCCGCCTCAGCGGCCTGTCTTGTTATCCGGCAGCGGGGCGAACAATGCCTCGATGTCCTCGCCCTGCAGTTTCCAGTCGCCAGCCTGGCGTCCATCCAGTACGCCTGCCGCCAAGTCGGATTTTTCCTGCTGCAGGTGCTGGATCTTCTCTTCTACGGTACCCCGGGCGATCAGCTTGTAGACGAACACCGGCTTTTCCTGGCCGATGCGATAGGCCCGATCGGTAGCCTGGGTTTCGGTGGCCGGGTTCCACCAGGGGTCGTAGTGGATCACGGTGTCGGCCTCGGTCAGGTTCAGGCCGACCCCGCCGGCCTTGAGGCTGATGAGGAAGATCTGCAGCTTGCCGCTCTGGAAATCCCGCACCGGGGTGCGTCGGTCCCGGGTCTGGCCGGTGAGCAGGCCGTAGGTGATGTTGCGTCGCTTGAGCTCGATCTCGATCAGGCCCAGCATCGAGGTGAACTGCGAGAACAGCAGGATGCGCCGGCCCTCGTCGAACAGTTCCTCGAGCATGGCCATCAGGCTGTCGAGCTTGCCGGACGAGCTGCCGCGGGCTGGCGGCGAGTCGTTGACCAGGCGCAGGTCACAGCACACCTGGCGCAGCTTGAGCAGCGCTTCGAGGATGATGATCTGGCTGCGCGCCACGCCCTTGCGGGTGATCTCGTCGCGAACCTTCTTATCCATGGCCAGGCGCATGGTTTCGTAAACGTCGCGTTGCGCCTCGTTGAGCTCGACCCAGTGGATGATCTCGGTCTTGGGCGGCAGTTCGGTGGCCACCTGTTCCTTGGTACGGCGCAAGAGGAACGGCTTGATCCGGCCGTTGAGGTGCTGCAGGCGCGCCTCGCTGGCTTGCTTCTCGATAGGCACGCGGTAGTCGCGATTGAAGCTCTTGGCGTCCCCCAGCCAGCCTGGCAGCAGGAAGTGGAACAGCGACCAGAGCTCGCCCAGGTGGTTCTCCAAAGGCGTGCCGGACAGGCACAGGCGCTGCCGGGCAATGAGCTGGCGGGTGGCCTGGGCGGCCTTGCTCGACGGGTTCTTGATGTATTGGGCTTCATCCAGGATCAGCACGTGCAGCGGCTGTGCAGCCAGCTGTTCGAGGTCCTTGGGGAGCAGGGCATAGGTGGTCAGTAACAGGTCGTAGTCGGCCAGCTGCGGGAAATGCTTCTTGCGCCCGGCGCCGTACAGCGCCAGGACCTTGAGCTGCGGCGTGAAGTGCGCGGCTTCATCCAGCCAGTTGGGGATCAGGCTGGTGGGCATCACCACCATGCACGGGCGATCCAGGCGCCCGGCGTTCTTCTCGCTGAGGATGTGGGCCAGGGTCTGCAGGGTCTTGCCCAGGCCCATGTCGTCGGCCAGGATGCCGCCCACTTCCAGTTGGCGCAGCGACTGCATCCAGCTCAGGCCTTCAAGTTGATAGGGGCGTAGGGTCGCGTTGAGCCCCTCGGGGACTGGCGCTGAATAGTCGCGGATGTCCCGCAAGCGCTGGGCGAAGCTGCGAATGTGCTCGCCACCCTCCCAAAGCAGCGGTAGTTCCTCGAGCGGGTTGAGGCGGATGGCGTCGGCGTTGCTCAGGCGCAGGGCCAGGTCGCTGTTTTCCTGCAAGTAGAACTCGCCCAGGGTCGCCAGCACCGGCTTCAAGCGGCCATAGGGCAGCGCCACCTGCAGCGGGCCGTGCAGGGAGTTGGGGCGGTTGGGAATGTTCACCAGGATCAGCTCGTCGTCGCGGCGCTTGGCCAGGCGCTCCGGGTTGAGGATCTCGGTGTGCGAGCGCATCAGGTTGAGCAGGATCGGCAGCAGGCTCAGGCGCTCGCCGTTGACGATGATCCCCAGCTCCAGGTCGAACCAGTCCCGTCCCGGGGCTTCGTCGACGCTGGCGTACCAGTCGTCCACTGCCGTCAGGTCGAAGCCGAAACCCTCGTCGATCTGCAGCTCCCACTGTTGTTCGCGCAGCTTGGGCAGCTCGTTGAGGGTGAAGGTCAGCCAGGCGCTGTCGTTGACCATCTCGTACAGCTCGCCGGCGCTTTCCGGGAGCGCCTTGCTTTGCCGAGTGGCGATCTTGAAGCCCAGGGCGCGCAACTGCTCGCGACAAGCCTGCTCCTGCTCTGGCTGGCGCTTGATGCGCAGGGTCTGCTGTTCCTGGCGGATGATCAGGTCGGCGTGCTTCTGGCCGCTGGCGTATTCGCCCAGGTAATTGAAGGACAGCGCGGCGCGGTGCTGGATATAGCGCTGCATCTTGCCGTTGCGCGGTTCGAAGGCGCTGAACTCGATGCTCGCCAGCCATAGCCGGGGCACCGGTCGCACGTCGTCCAGCAGTTGCTGGGGCGCAGCCGGTGGGCGGCGGCTGTCGAGCACGGCGGAGAGTTTCTCCAGGAGCTCGGCGTCCTTGGCCGCCGCCGGGTAGGCCAGGATGTCCTCCACTTGCAGGAGGACGGCGGCGATGTGCTTGCAGTTGCTGTGTACCGGGCACGTGCAGTGGCCGTCGATCAGCAGCAGGTTGCCCTTGCTCGACTCACGCAGGGTAATGGTCTGGCGGTAGACATTGCCGCCGGAGCCTTCGCAGCTGGCAGTGATAGCGCTGTCTCCAGCGCTGGCGATACGCACGCGCTTTTC